>JBEKSH010000171.1:0-6701 GCA_049517235.1 Roseiarcus sp.
GTCGCGTGCGGCGTAGGCGGATTCCGAAATGCCCCAGGGCAGGCGAAGCGTCGCCCCATAGTCGATCTGGCGGCGCACGATCAGCCGGTTCGTCTGCTCGAGGAGGCTTCCTGCCGGCGCGCGCATGACGAGCGAAGGCATCAGATATTCGAACATCGATCCCGACCAGGAGATCAGCGCGGCGCCATGAGCCACCGGCGTCACGGCGCGCCCGAGCCGGAACCAGTGGCGGGCTGGAACGTCGCCCTTGGCGATCGCCATGAAGCTCGCGAGCCGCGCCTCTGAGGCCAGGAGATCGTAGCAGTTCGTATCGAGCGCGCCGTCAGGCGCGGAATATCCGACAGCGAGCAGACTGCGTTCGCGATCGAGCAGGAAACCGAATTCCATCGCCAGCGCCATCGATCGGGCCGTAACTTCGAGGGCCGACAGGCGCGCCGCGGAGGAGGCGGCTGAATCGGCCTTCCGCTCCAGATCGCGGCGGTGCGTCTCGATCGTGCTCAGACTCGCGCGCGCCCAGAACAGCAGGTCCGCGCAGGTCTCGTCATCGTGTTCGATGGCGAGCGCGCGAGCCATGTCGGTCATCGTCTCGGCCTCGCCGGCAAGCCCGGCAAGCCGCTTAGCAAGATCGTCGCCGGAGACCGGGGATTGTCGCATGGCGGAAGAGAGCGCGGCGAGCGCATCATCGAGTTGACGCCAGGTCACCGTCTGCGTCCGGCGCGCGTCACGCAGGCGAGTCGCCTCTTCCCGCGCTAGGTCCAGCGCATCGGCGATGCCGCCGAGGCGCGCGGCGGGTTTGGGCGGGCAAGTCTTCCACTCCCGCAAGGCGTTGGCGAGCGCGATGAGGTGCCCGGCCAAATTGCCGCTGTCCACGGAGGAGACGTAGATCGGGTTGAGCGGTCGCAAGTCGCGCGTGTCGTACCAGTTGTAGAAATGGCCGCGAAAGCGCGTCATGCGACCCATAGTCGCGAGCGTCGCATCCAGCCGCTCGATCGCCTCGCCGGTTCCAATCCATCCAAAATCGCGGGCGCTCGCCACGGATAGGAGATAGAGGCCGAGATTGGTTGGCGAGGTCCTGTGCGCGAGCGCCGGCGCGGGATCTTCCTGGAAGTTGTCGGGCGGCAACATGTTGTCGACCGACGTGACGAAGGTCTCGAAGAAGCGCCATGTGCGGCGCGCGGTCAGCCGCAAGGCGTGAGCGTCGCCGAGAGACACCTTTAGCTGACTGGCCGCTCGCGGAGGCAGGCTCACCCGGCGCGCCGCGGCGGGCGATGCGATCCAGAGCGCGGCGAATGGAGCCGCCAATATCCAGGTCCCGTGGCCCGAAAGCGAGGCGACAACCAGGGCGGCGGCGCCGATGACGAGCGCGCCGGCCATCCGGCGATAAAAGCCAAAAAGATCGAGCTGCGGCCCGATGGTCGCCTGCGCGGCCGGGACCCATTCGAGCAGATGCATGCGGCTGACGAACAGGCGCCACAACGTTCGTATGATGGCATCCCCCATCAGCCACGCCTGATGCGCCAGGAAGATGACGGTGAGCGCCCACAGGGTCAGCGCGAGGCGAAGATCGACCCCGAGCGCGCGCATATGGCTCGCGATCGTGACCCCGGGACGGCGCGGCGGCACGGCGGCGATGACCGGAATCAGAGTGGGCAGCGCGATTGTCGAGAGCACGAAGGCGGTCCAGACGAGGGCGGCATGGAAAGGGACGCCCCATCCGGCGAGCAACGCGAGGACCGCCGCCGGCGCCGAGAGCGTGCGCCGAAGATTGTCCAGCATCTTCCAGCGGCCGATTGCCGGAAGGACGCCAAGCGCCCGATTCTTATCAACGGTCTTTGGCCCGCGACCGAAAATCCACGGCAAGAGCTGCCAGTCGCCGCGCGCCCAGCGGTGGTGGCGAAGGGCGCCGACATCGTAGCGGGCGGGAAACTCCTCGACGACCTCGACATCCGATGCAAGCCCGGCGCGGGCGAATACGCCCTCGAACAGGTCGTGACTGAGAAGCGTCGAGTCAGGCGCTCTGCCCGCGAGAGAGCGCTCAAAGGCTTCGACGTCATAGATGCCCTTGCCGGCGTAGGATCCTTCACCGAACATGTCCTGGTAAACGTCGGAAACCGCTGAGGCGTAAGGATCGATGCCGCTCACGCTTGAGAAGATGCGCTGGAACAGCGACCCCTCCCGGCCGACCGGCAGCGAGGGCGTAACCCGCGGCTGGAGCACCGCATAGCCTTCCACCACCCTGCCGGCGGTTGCGTCGAAGCGCGGCCGGTTGAGCGGATGCGCCATCTTGCCAATCAGCCGGCGGACGGTGTCGCGCGGCAACCTGGTGTCCGCGTCGAGCGTGACGACATAGCGAACATTGGCGGGCGGGCGCGGCGCCTCTCCATTGATGATCGCGAATGTCGTGTCGGTCGCCCCGCGGAGGAGCCGGTTCAATTCGTGGAGCTTGCCGCGCTTTCGTTCCCAGCCGATCCAACGCGTCTCGCCATCGTTCCAGACGCGTCGGCGATGGAGCAGCAGGAAGCGGGCGCCTCCCGGAGCCGGACCATACCGCCGATTGAGTTGAGCGACCCCGTTCGCCGCGGCTGTGACGAGAGCCTCGTCGCCCTCGGCGCGCTCGGTCGTGGAATCGGTCCAGTCGGAGACCAGCGCAAAATGCAGATCGCCTTCCAGGCTCGCAAGGTAGTGAATCTCGAGGCGCTCGATCTGTTCGTCGATCGCCTCCGTCGTGGTCAACAGCGTCGGCACCGCGACGAGCGTGCGCAGATCGGAGGGAACGCCGCCGCGAAGCTCCAAAGCAGGCAGAAGCGTTGCGCGGAATCCGGACGTCACCGCGCGATTGACCAGCGCGACCGCCGCATCGATGGCGGGGATCGCGCCGAGAGCCCCGAGCAGCGTCAGGCAAGCCCCGCCAAGCCCCAATTCAGCCAGACCGATCAACGGCAGCGCAAGAAGAATCGAGGCGCCGATTGCAATGGCGATCGCAAAGCCGCCTATGCCCGAAGCCCGGTTCAGGCGGGCCGGCCATTTGTGCAACGGCAGGCGAAAGCCTATCGCCGCCTCAAATTCGCGACGCCCCCCGTCAAGGAGATGGTAGCCCGGATCGCCCCGACGCCCGTCCTCTCCCGCCGAGTGCAAAGACCGGGCGCGCTCGGCCGCGAGGACGACGCTGTGCGCGATATCGAGCTCCGTGCGACCCGAACCGCGCGCGAGGTCTTCAATGGCGCTGCGGTAGAGATTGCGCGTCGGGAAATCCATGTCCTTGAAGGCGCCGCCGGCGGCGAGCGCGTCATCGACGAGACTGACCTGCTCGAACAAATCCTTCCAATCGACGTCGGAAATCAGACGCAGGCTGGTGACGATGTTGCGCAGCGTGACGTTCGCGGCGCCCTGCCTCCGGTGCACGTCGCGCACGACCGTGTCGGCCGTCGTCTCCTGCGCAGCCAGACGCTTGTCGAGCCAGTTCAGCGCGGGCGTGATTCTTGGGTCCTGGTCGCGGAGCCTGTGGACAAGTTGAACCGCAAACGCATCGGAGATAATCACGCGCTCATAACCGGCGAACGCCGCGGGCGCCAGCTCGGGGCTAAGCCCGTGGGCGCCGAGTAAACGGTCGGCGACGCCGTCCGCCTGTCGTCGCGCCGCGCGGCTTTGGATGATCTGCTGGGCGAGGCGTCTGAGATTCTCGATCAGCACGATCCGCAGCGTGATCGAGACCGCCCAGAGTTCGCCAATCGTCAGCGGATGCACCTCTTGGTAGGCGCGCACGTAACGAACCAGCATCTCGGAATCGAAGCGGCTATCGGTATGAGCAATGAAGGCCCAAGCCAATCCGAACACCCTTGGATAGCCCACGAACGGCCCGGCGGCGAGCTTTGGCAGCTGTCGATAGTAGCCGGGCGGCAAATCCGCGCGAATCTCGCGGATCTGCTTCTCGACGAGATGGTAATTGTCGATCAGCCTCTCCGCCGCCGGGGTAATCGCGCGCCCTTCTTCAATCGCCTTTACGGTCGAGCGATACGCGTCGAGCAGAACCGCTCCATTGTCGGCGAGGCGAGCCGCCAGCGGATGGCCCATGATCGGCTTCGGAGTCACAGGCTGGGCCGCCGCCAGGCTCCGCGCGTGCTCCTCGATGCGCTCGACGCTGAACAGCTCCTCGCGAATGGGGTTCTCGCTGTCCCAGAGCGAAGCTCGGCGCACGCCACCGAAGACGCGGCGATAGAGACTGGTCAACTCGACCTCAATTTGCGATTGCGTCAAACTTGGTCTCCTGCGCATTCGGCTCATCAACGCCGCATCGGCGGCGAACCCTGTCCGCGCCAATAGTGCGGGAGAGCCCAAACGTGACCGCCGGCGCGGTTGTTACGGTGACCGCCCGAGGGCGGTTGCGCTCTAAGAGGCGCCTGGAGCGCTGCGGGCGCGTTGAATCGCCCGAACGAGGTCCGATTCACGAAATGGCTTCTGGATCGCCACGGCCCGGGACTCGAGCGCCCGGACCTTCGAAGCGTCGCCGCTGACGAACACGTGCGCAATGAACCCACCGCGGAGTATTTCCTCAACGGCGGAGACGCCGTCGCCATCGCCCAGGCGCACATCGACGATCATCAGGTCTGGCTTGCACCGAGCGGCGGCCTTCACAGCATCGGCTTGGGTGGCCTCGATCGCGCACACCTCATGACCCATCAGGGCGAGCATTTCGGCAAGCGCCGCGCCGATCTGAGCATCGTCCTCCACGACGAGGATGCGGACGGCTTTCATCGATTCGCTCGCTCCGGCGCCGCCTTCGTTCGCCAAGACTTCGCAGCGATCGCGCGGATTCGACGCGGCGCGGCGCGCGTTGGACAAAGTGGAAGGCCTTGCGGAAGCATGCGTTGCGACGTGTTTCGACTTGGGTTCGTCACGGCGGTCCTTAAAGCGGGGCGCGTCGTTCATGTCGGAGCAACATGAGATGCGACGAACCAGAGCCGGCAATCGGCGCCGCGCGATATCTCGGACAGTGTGTCATGTTTCAGCTGCACGATCGAATCTCCCAGCCGTAGCGAAGGCGGACTCGGCTCTGTCGAACCGGCGCGAGCGTTGCGCCAGATGAGACGGCGACGCGGGACGGAGGTCCGATAAGAGAGCCGCCGATCCAAACAATAGCTGACCTCCGACGGCCGAAGGAGGTTCGGAAACTACTCAGACTCACCCGGGAAATCAGTTTTGACCAATCAACGGCCTTAGGCGCCGCTTCGGTTGCGAAAGGGCGCCGACCCGCTCAGCGCCGCACGCTGATCCGGCTCGGCCGCCGCGATCGCTTTGGCTCTGCCAGGCTTGCCGAGCCCACTTACCCTGGCTTTGCCTGGTCGTGTCTGATTTCCAGCTCCCACAGTCCACCGGATTGTCACTCGCCGGAGATCGGCGGTGAAATTGTGCTGGAAGCTGGCGCACCGGCGCCGCTAGGCTGCGCCGGCGGTTGACGGCTTATCATAAGAAATTGTGCGCCTAGCAAGAAGGCCATAAGCATCACGAATAGGATGGTCCAGGGCTTGGACGCCGCCGCGCCGCCGGGCGTTAGAGCGCGCGAAGGCCTATTGACAGCATTGCCGCGCGGCAAAAGCGCGATCAATCGAGCGGCGACCGTTGCGGAGTCCGGTTGCGCCGATGGCCTGTCGGGCAACGCCGCAATCAAATAAGCCATTCTCTCGGTCGCAGTTTCCTTAGGCATCCGAGCTAAATTGGCGGCCTCCAGCCAAGGGTCAACGTCCAGTCTCGCCAGCGCCGAAAGAACACTGAGCAACATTCCGTTCCTTTCGTCGCCGACCGGCGCGAATAGAAAGTCGTCGAATTCCGATGTGGGCCGAGAGACGGATGCTGAACGCGTCATTTCAATTACCGAGTCTTTCTTGCTTCTATCGACCCCACCGGGCCGCCAATGAAGGATGGAGCGCTGCGGCGTCGATCGCAACCCAACCCTATCGCATGTGGACGCGCCGGGTTAGGTTCGGAAACTACCCAAATGGGCCGCCTCCGGCGCCGCAATCTATGCGCGATCGTGGGCGCCCAACTCCCGATTTGGGAAAGGACTCGCCGGCGAGGCACCCGCCGTCGTCAGATCACAGGCGGCTTTTTCCTTCTCCCGCTCTTCGGCGAGCAACATCAGAATCGCCGCACGCTTGGTTTCGTTCGTCTCGCGTCCAAGCAGGCTGAGGAAATGCGCGATATTCGCGCCATGGATGAACATGGCCAGGCGATCGCGATCTTGTTGACGAGAACTATTCATTGGAACCGTTTGATCGCGTGACGGGCGGCGAGGCGTCGCCAACGTGCTGGATGAGATCGTGGCCAAGAGCGGAGTCGACCGCCTCTGAAAATCGCCTCAGCCGCAACCGATGCCGTGTGCGCCAAAAGTGTCAATTCCCTGGAGAACTGCTGACGGTGACAGAGCGAAGGGTCTGAATGCCCGCTTTTCGGACGTTGGGCGATTCCGGCGCGGCCCCGTTTGCGCTTGTTTCCCGCGAGCGAGCATTTGCGGCATCCATCGCCATCAATGTGTCGCGCGCCTCGCGCGGCAGCGAGGATTGCGCCAGGTCGATGAAGTCATCCATGTCATAGGGCGGTTTGTGCGCGCCGCGAAACACTCGGACGCCGGCGGCCGTCATGATGGAATCGCCCTTGCGCAGGGTAAGGTCATGAAACAGCGCAACCGAGCTTTCGCGCGCGCCTCT
>JBEKSH010000172.1:0-6252 GCA_049517235.1 Roseiarcus sp.
GCAAACTCAAGGAATTCCGCAGAATCGCAACACGATACGAGAAAACCGACGAAAGCTACCGCGCTATCGTCAACCTCGCCGCATCGATAATCGCTATGCGATGAATGTCCACAGGCCCTAATAGGCCATGGCGCTTTTCACCACTCGATCGGCTGGGTCTTAGGGGGTCCGCAACCGCTGGACCCCGAGCGTCTTCATCACGAAACGCTCATATCCGGGCTCGCTCGATCCAATGCGGACCTTGCGCAGAAAATACTTCTCGAAGGCCACCTTGGCCATGTGCACCCAATAGCCGCGGCCCGCCCAGTTGACGTTGCGCGGCGGAATCTGCGGCAGCGCGACGAACGCGATGCCGTTGTCGCCGAAATCCGCGAGGCAGACCGCATTCCAGGTCGCCAAATGGCTCGGATCGCGGCCCGCCGCCAACTCCTTGATGTTGTGCGCCGCCGCCGTGACCATCGATTCGATCATGTAGCCGGTCTTCGGCACGCCGACCGGCACGGGCGTCGCCTCGTAGGGGGGAATCGCCGTGCAGACGCCGACCGCGAAGACATTGCCGTAGGTCGGATTGCGCTGATGCTTGTCGATGAGCACGAATCCGCGCGGGTTGGTCAAGCCGGCGATAAATTTGCCGTCCTCGCCCTTGAGGCAATCGACGCCGCGGAACCCGGGAATGAACATCGTGAACTTCGAGGCGAGCTTGTGGGATTTCTTGACCGAACCGTCTTCGTTGACCTCCGTCGCCTCGACCGCGTCGGGCGTCACGCGATCGATCTTGGCGTTGGTGATCCACTTCACGTCGCGGTCGCGCATGATCGATTCGAGCATTCCCTTTGTGTCGCCGACCCCGCCGAGACCGAGATGACCGATATACGGCTCGGAGGTCACGAAGGTGATCGGCACGCGGTCGCGAATCTTGCGTCGGCGCAGATCGGTGACGGCGGTGAGCGCGTATTCATAGGCCGGACCGAAGCACGAGGCGCCCTGCACGGCGCCCACGACCATCGGACCGGGGTCCTTGCAGAAGGCCTCCCAGCGCTCGCAGGCCGCGGCGGCGTGATCGACGTGGCAGATCGACTTCGTGTTCGCCTGGGGACCGAGCCCCTCGATCTCGTCGAAAGCGAGCTTGGGGCCGGTGGCGATCACCAGATAGTCGTAGGCGATCCGCCCGCCGTCGCCGAGGACGACCGTGTTGGCCTGCGGGACGACCTGCTTTGCGCCTGCCGATGAGAAGCCGATCCCGAGCTTTGCGAAGACTTCCGGGAGATGGATCTTGATGTCCTCGGGTTTCCGCCAATTGACCGCCACCCATGGATTCGACGGCACGAACTGGAACCATTCGGAATCCGAGACCACCATGATCTCCGCCGAACGCCCGAACAGATCGCGCAATTCGAAAGCCATCGGGACGCCTCCGACGCCGGCGCCGATGACGACGATCTTTGGCATGAACACACCTCCCTTTTTATGGCCCGCCCCGCGGGCCAATCCTTAAATTCCTGCCGACCGGCGCGCCTTGAGCTGTCGAAGCCAAGACGGCCGACCCGCCCGGGCGCGATCCTCGCAAGCCGACCGTCGGGCGTCGCTGACCATCTCTCCGTCGCCTTTCTTCCGGCGAGCGGCGGCGATTCATCGCCGGCGACATCAAGCCTTCGGGCGCTCGGGACGAGCTCGCGCGCCAACGACCGATGCGTCGACCCGAAGCGCGCGCGCAGCATCGACCGTTTCCCCGCGGCCGCGATGATCTGAATCAAGGAACAAAGTCGGGCCGCCTTTAGCGTTCAATCATGAGCCTTACCGACGCAGATCAGCAAAACGCCGCCCCTGTCCTGACGCCGAGGCGCTTGAACACGATCGCCGCCGGACAGAAGCCGGTCAGCGACGCCTGGACGAGGTTGATTCCCGCGAAGGCCGTCAGGAGCAGCCAGTATGGGCTATGGATTTGGCTCAACGTGAGGCTCGCCAAGATTACAAATCCGGCAAACGCCATCACCGCGCGATCGAGCGTCATGATTTCCTTCTCCTTTGCTTTTCCGGCTGATCCACTTCGCATTCCGGCGAGCAATACAATTGGTAGAGCAGCCCGATCAGCTTCGTCACCCGGCTGCTCGCCAGCGAATAATAGATGGTCTGCGCTTCGCGGCGCGTCGCGACGACGTTCTCCTCGCGCAAGCGCGCCAGATGCTGCGAAAGCGCCGACTGGCTCAACCCGATCGCCTGCCGGAGCGCCGCCACCGAGCGTTCGCCCTGCAGCAGTTCGCACAGGATGATCAGGCGATGCCTGCTGGCCGCCACCTTGAGCAGGGCCTCGGCGGCGCCGGCCTTCGATTGCAGCTCTTGTAAATTCATGGTTGCTAAATTAGAGAACACGAATATATATGTCAAGGCCTGATCTGGAGATTGTTCGATGCGCCGTTGTCGCCTGGTTGCCCTCGCCGTCGCTCTCCTGCTGCCGCAGGCGGTCTTCGCCGCGGAGAGCTTCGCGGTGCAAACCTCGGAGATCGCCGATCAGAAGGCCGTCATCGGCACGGTCGAGCCCGCGCATCAGCTCGTCGCGCGCGCGCGCATCGGCGGCACCATCGCCGTGTTGAAAGCCAGGGAAGGCGAGCAGGCGGCCGCCGGTGCCGAACTCGCCACGGTCGCGGACCAGAAGCTCGTGTTGCAGATGCAGGCGCTCGATTCGCGCATTGAGTCGCAGCAGTCGCAGCGCGACCAGGCGAAAACCGACTTCGATCGCGTCCAGGAGCTGCAGCGGCGCGGCGTCAGCACGCAGGCGCAGGTCGACCTCGCCAAGACCAATCTCGACGTCGCCGAGCGTACGCTCACTGCGATGCGGACGGATCGAAGCGTGATCGTTCAGCAGATGAGCGAGGGCGCCGTGCTGGCGCCCGCAGCGGGGCGCATCCTCGGCGTTCCGGTTTCCGAAGGCCAGGTCGTGCTACCGGGCGAGACGATCGCCACGCTCGCCGAAGACCGTTACATTCTGCGCCTGCAGCTGCCCGAGCGCCACGCGCAGTTCATGCGGGCGGGAGACGTCGTGCTGATCGGCGCCCGCGGCCCGCGGGAGGAGCAGGGCGAGAAGCGCGAGGGCCGCGTGCGGATCGTCTACCCCGAGATCCGGGGCGGAAGGGTGATCGCCGATGTCGACGTCAGCGGGCTCGGCGACTATTTCGTCGGCGAACGCACGCGCGTCTATGTCAGCACCGGCCTGCGGCGCGCGATCATCGTGCCGGCGGCCTATGTCTACCGGCGGGCGGGCGTCAGCTATGTCAGGCTCGCCGACGGCTCCGAAGTCGTCGTGCAGCCCGGCGCGCCGCAGGAGCGCGGCGTCGAGATTTTGTCCGGCCTGAAGGACGGCGACACATTGGTCTCGCCATGAACCTTGGTGTCTCCGGCGTCCTGACGCGCGCCTTCATCAATTCGCCGTTGACGCCGCTGCTGCTGATCGCGGCCCTCGTCGCCGGCGCAATCGCCCTCGTCGCTTTGCCGCGCGAGGAGGAGCCGCAAATCAGCGTGCCGATGGTCGACATCATGGTCGCGGCCAACGGCTACAAGGCCGACGAGGCGGTCGAACTCGTCACCCGGCCGCTCGAGGACATCATCAAGGGAATCAACGGGGTCGAACACGTCTATTCGCAGACGGTCGACGACCGCGTCGTCGTCACCGCGCGATTTTTCGTGGGCACCGACGAGGACACCGCGGTGCTGCGCATCCATGAGAAGGTGCGCGCGAACATCCTCGGCCTGCCCAAGGGCATCCCGGAGCCCTTGATCATCGGCCGGGGCGTCAACGACGTCGCAATCGTCGTGCTCACCCTGGCGGCCCGGCCCGACAAGGCCGCCGAATGGACCGACAATGGCCTTTATCAGGTCGCGGAGGAATTGCAGCACGAGCTTGTCAAAGTTGACAATGTCGGCGGCGCCTACCTGGTCGGGGGTAGTCCCAACCAGATCAGGGTCGAACCGGATCCGGAGCGCCTGTCGCTCTACGGGATCACCCTCAACCAGCTGATCGACAAACTCACCAACGCCAATCGGTCCTTCCTTGTCGGCGCGTTCCGCGACAACAACCGCTCCGTGCCGGTGCTGGCGGGGCAGACCCTGCAGGGCGTTCCCGACATCGGCCTGCTGTTGCTGACCTCCCGCGACGGCCGGCCCGTCTATGTCAAGGACGTCGCCGACGTGGTCGTCGGGGCGGCCGAGCCCGAGCATCGGGCCTGGACTCTGACGCGCCAGCCCAATGGCGAATTGCAGCGACGCCCCGCCGTCAGCCTGGCGATCGCCAAGCGCAAGGGCGCCAACGCCGTTTACGTGGCCGACGACGTCATCAAGAGTCTCGCCAACGTCCAGGGGCGCATCGTTCCAGCCGGCCTCGACGTCACGGTGACGCGCAACTATGGCGCGACGGCGACGGAAAAGGCCAACGAGTTGCTGTTCCATCTCGGGTTGGCCACGCTGTCGATCGTCGCGCTGATCACCCTCGCCATCGGCTGGCGCGAAGGTGTGGTGGTGCTCGTCATCATCCCGACCACCATCCTTCTGACGCTGTTCGCCTCCTGGCTGATGGGCTACACGATCAACCGCGTCAGCCTGTTCGCGCTCATTTTCTCGATCGGCATCCTGGTCGACGACGCCATTGTCGTGGTCGAGAACATCGTCCGCCACTGGTCGATGCGCGGCGAGCGCGGCCTTGCCGAAACCGCGATCGAAGCGGTCGCCGAAGTGGGAAACCCGACCGTCGTGGCGACGCTCACCATTGTCGCCGCCCTGCTGCCGATGATGTTCGTGAGCGGCATGATGGGCCCCTATATGAGCCCGATCCCCGCAAACGCCTCGATGGCGATGCTGTTTTCCTTTTTCGTCGCGGTCACCGTGACGCCGTGGTTGCTGTTGCGCATCGCGCGCCGACGCTTCGAAACCGCGAAACTTTCGCTCGAACAGGACGCGCACGAGGCCGGCGCCATGGGGCGCTTCTACGCGCGCATCGCGCGGCCTCTCCTCAAGGGCCGCTGGCGAAGCAAGGTCTTCCTCATCGTCGTCGGCGTCGCGACGATCGCGGCTTGCGCGCTGTTTGCGACCAAGGACGTGCGCGTCAAGCTGCTGCCGTTCGACAACAAGTCGGAAATCCAGGTGGTCGTCGACCTGCCGCAAGGCTCGACCCTGGAAGAGACGGATCGCGTGCTCATGGCGGCGGCCGAGCGCCTGAAGGACTTGCCGGAGCTGACGTCGATCCAGGCTTACGCCGGCACGGCCGCCCCCTTCAACTTCAACGGCCTCGTGCGCCACTACTATCTGCGCGAAAGCCCCGAACTCGGCGATCTCTCGGTGAACCTCGTCGCCAAAGGCGAGCGTTCGCGGGCGAGCCATGCGATCGCCCTCGATATTCGCCGGCGCCTCGCCGGCCTGGCGGCGCCGGCGCGCACATCGGTCAAGGTCGTCGAAGTGCCGCCAGGTCCGCCGGTCCTGTCCACTCTGCTCGCCGAAATCTACGGGCCCGACGCGGCGAGCCGGCGCGCCCTGGCGAGCCAGGCGCGCAAGGCCTTCGAGGCGGTCGATTTCGTCGTCGACGTCGACGACAGTTTCGGGACCCCGTCCGAGCGCCTGCGCTTTTCGGTCGACCAGGAAGCGCTGGAATTCCATGGCGTCGAGGAACAGGCGGTCTACGATACGATCGGGGCGCTGATCGGCGGCGCCAAGGTCGGCTACTCGCAACGCGGGGGCGGCCTCAAGCCGATCGACATCACCGTAGCGGCGCCGCGTAGCGCCCTGTCTCTTAACGAGCGCATCCTGTCGACGCCGCTGCCCGCCGGCGGCACGGCGCGCCAGGGCGCCAATGTCGAATTGGGCGACGTCGTCAGCCTGAGGCAGGAGCGCGCGTCGTTTCCGATCTTCCGCCATAACGGCCGCTTCGCGGAAATGGTGAGCGCCGAGGTCGCCGGACGGTTCGAGGCGCCGATCTATGGCATGCTCGCGGTCGAGGACAAGCTCGCCCATATCGACTGGGGCGCGGCGGGTCCGCCGCAGATCAAGTATCACGGACAGCCGGCGAACGACGCCGAACCGACCCTGCTGTGGGACGGCGAATGGGAGGTCACCTATGTCACGTTCCGCGACATGGGCGCGGCCTTCATGGTGGCGCTGCTCGGCATCTATCTGCTCGTCGTCGCGCAATTCGGCTCGTTCCGCCTGCCGCTGGTCATCCTAATCCCGGTGCCGCTGACGCTGATCGGCATCATGGCCGGGCACTGGCTG
>JBEKSH010000173.1:0-6249 GCA_049517235.1 Roseiarcus sp.
GCTTTGTGCTATCCATTGTCATGGCGTGATCTCCATCGGCGCGCTAACGCCGATTCTGGTTTGCTTTCACAAGCTGGAGATTACGCCACCCTCAAATTCCAACCACCTCCGCCACGGCACCCCGGGCAAGGATCAAACCCTGTCGTTGCGACCAACGAAAACAAGGCGAGCCTGTCATGAGGAGTCTGCCCGCGAATCCGAAACGACAGACCAGTTGGCGCGGGATAGCGGCTCTCGGCTACGGACTGATCCTCTCGACGTTCGGCATCGTCGGCGGCTGGGCGGCCGTGACGAAGATCGATCGGGCCGTCGAGGCGCCCGGCATCGTCTCGATCGAGACGAACCACAAGACGGTGCAGCATCTGGAAGGCGGCATCATCCGGGCTATTCTCGTCAAGGAAGGGGATAACGTCGCCGCCGGCGCCACGCTGTTCCGCCTGGAGAACGTCCAGGCCAAGGCGGCCTTCGATGCGCTCGACAATCAGTTCTTTTCGGCTCTCGCGATCGAGGCCCGATTGATTGCCGAACGCGACCAGAAGGATGCGATCGCCTGGCCGCGCGAAATCGAAGATCACGCCGCGGACGCCTTTTTCCCGCATGTCATGGCCGACCAGCGGGCGGACTTCTCCAAGCGGCGCGATTCCCTTCAGGCGCAGGTTGACGTGCTCGAATCGCGGATCAAGCAGCTGGCGATCCAGATCGAGGGCGTGCGGGTCCAAAGGGAATCGACCGAAAAGCAGATCGCCTTCATCGAGAAGGAATTGGTCGGTCTGCGCGGTTTGAGCGAGAAGAACCTGGTGCCCGTGACGCGGCTTTACGCGATGGAGCGGGAGCGCGAGCGCCTGCGGGGCGTCATCGGCCAGGCGATCACCGACGCCGCGAAAGCGGAGGGGCAGATCAGCGAATATAAATACCAGGTCCAGCAGCTAAAGGAAAAATTCCAGGAAGAGGTCGCGTCTTCCCTGGTCGACACGCGTCAGAAAATTTCCGACCTTCGCGAGAAGCTCACGGTGGCCCAGGATGTGTTGCGGCGGATCGACGTCAGCGCGCCCGTTTCGGGCACGGCGCAGAACCTGAAAGTCTTCACGATCGGACAGGTGGTGCGCCCCGGCGAGGCGCTGCTCGACATCGTCCCCGAGAAGGAGCGACTGATCGTCGAGGCGCAATTCTCGCCCACCGACATCGACGGCGTGCACGCCGGACAGGAAGCGGAGATTCGATTCCTCGCCTTTCACTCGCGCCTCATTCCGTTGCTCATGGGTCGTCTCGAATCCATTTCGCACGACCGGCTTTTCGACGAAGCTTCGAAGCAGCCCTACTGCCGGGGAATCGTGGTCCTCGATAAGGCCGAAATTCCCGAAGAACTGCGCTCGCGGGTGAGAGCCGGCATGCCGTCGGAGGTCATCGTGGCGTCGGGAGAGCGCACCGTGCTGAATTATTTGATCTCCCCTTTGTCGTCGTCGCTTCGCAGGACGTTCATCGATTGAGGCGCGGCGGCCGAGGCGCTCGGGTATGGGTCGCCTTGGTGTGATTCAGCTATCTCTCAACGCGGATGCCTCTTCCACCGCCCGGGGTCGCCGGCCGGGCGCGCATCGCCATCTTGTGGCGATCGGATGGGGGGACCGCCGTGCTCTTTGAGAGTTTCAACGCTCAAAGATGATTCCGTAACGGCAAGCCGAGCGCAATCGCTTATTGAGTATCGCACAGGTAAATTAAAGTCTTCATCAACTATGCCAATGCAAAAACGGCGGTGAAGCCTTGCGCCGCGCGGCGGAACCGAAAATATTGTTCTCATCTCCTCGCCGCGGCCGGTCGTCAAATTGCGATTTGCCGAGGAATGTCGCGCTGGCGCGGAGAGTGGTGGTGGTCGGCTCGATCAAGACCGAGAGGATGACGTCGAAATGCCGTTCGGTTTGGAATCAACCTCTCATCTCAATGGCCATGCCGGTTCCTCGCTTGGCGACCCCTTCCACGATCCCGGCGATCTGTCCTCCGGCCTATGGGGATCAAGCGCCCACTTCTATGGACACGGCGGCTCCTCGCTCGGCCCGGAATTCCTGATGAACGATTCCGGCGATCTGTCGCGCGCGCACGCGGCGGCGACGCACGCGGCGACCGCCAGCCACGCCGCGACGGGCGCGAATTCGCTGAGCCCGACATTGGTCGGCGCCGCCGGCGGCCTGCAGTTCGACCTGATCTGGGATTCCTCGGTGGCCAAAGCCCCCACCGCCTTCGAAAGCGCGATTATCGCCGCCGCTCAACATTACACCACGCTGTTTTCGAACGACGAGGTCGTCAATATCCACGTCGGCTATGGCGAAGTCGGCGGCTCGTCGATGGGCTCGGGAGCGCTCGGCGAGAGCGAAAGCTATGGTTATCTGACCAATTACGCGACCGTCGACGCGGCGATGCAACACGACGGTTCCTGGTCGGCCTACCAGAAGTCCGCCGATGCGACTTTGACCGCGAGCGACCCGACCCACGGAGGCGAGTTCTTCGTGACCAGCGCCGAAGCGAAGACGCTCGGCCTGATCAGCGGCGCCTCGACCGCCATCGACGGCTATATCGGCCTCGGCAGCGCCTATTCGATGGATTACGCGACCAACGTCGCCGGCAACAAGATCGGCTCGAATCAATTCGACGCCATCGCGATCGCCGAGCATGAAATCAGCGAAGTCATGGGCCGCATCGGCTCCGAAGGCGCGCTCGTCGGCAAGAACATCTATACGCCGCTGGACCTCTTCCGCTACGCGGGCAACGGCGTCCGCAACCTCACGCCGACCGCGGGTTATTTCTCGGTCAACGGCGGCGCGACCAACCTGGACGGCTACAATAACCCGGCGAACGGCGGCGATTCCGCCGACTGGGCGGCGATCGGCGCGACGATCGGCAATTCCTACGACGCCTATGACGCCTTCACCGATCCCGGCCTCGCAGGGATCGTGTCGCCGAGCGACGTTATCGAGGATGCGGCGCTGGGCTACAAGCTAACGTCGGCCGGCGTCGCCGCGGCGTAAGCGGCGGGGAACGCTTGAACGGCGCACAAGGCCGGCGCCGGCGACTCCCCCGCGATTCGCATGACCGGGAGCGGGATCGCGGAAAATTGAATCGCCGTCGTTCGCCGGCCCTGTCGTCTCAGCGCGGGATGTTGTCCGAAAGGTCAGCGACTCCCTAAGAGATTACGCGGGCGTGCGAACAAGGCGGCCGGACCTTTTTAGGCCCGGCCTCCGCACGCATTCAATCCTGCGCGGCGTTGTCGCGATCGCGGTCAGTTGGGCCAGCACCTGCGGGCGTCCGGGCCGAGGTGGTAGCCCGCCGGACATGCGCGGCCGCGGGCGAACGGATGGCAGCGGCCAGCCGGGCCGCGCCAAAATCCCGCCCCGCATGCCTCCGCGACCTTGACGATCGCGGCGGCGTTGCCGACCGGCGCGGGCGAAATCGCCGCGTCGGCGGCGGTCGCCAGGCCAAAAGCCAGTGCTGCGGATACGATTAGCGTCCTGATCATGATAAGCGTTCCTTCCTGTGTTCAAGCCAAACCCGGTCCCGCCCCGCAACATTCGGAAATCGGCGCAGCGCGGCGCGAGTTTCGGCCGGGGAAAGCCAAAACCATCCCCCCGAAAAGCGCCGATCCCGGCGGCATGTTGCCATCGGTTCGGCTTTCCTGGCAAGCCGGAACAAATGCCGCCGGCCGCCGACATGTCCCGCCCGAACACCCCGCAGCCGTCATTTTGCGGCGAAAGCGCCGCAATTGTTCATCGGCCAGTCATTTGCGCTGCGGCATTGTCGATTCGAATCGTGACCGCCGCCGGCAAGGGCCGCCGCCGGCTGAATGAACGGCTTCGATGATGTCGCCCCCGTTTCTTCGCTTGCTGGTGATGGCTCTGTGCGCCGCCGCGGGGTCGGATTCGCTGCTGGAGAGCGCGCAGTCGCTGCCCGTTTCGACCTATTGCGTCAGCGCCGATCAATGCGCCGCGCTTTGCCGCCGTTTCGTCGAAGGCGGGGACGGGCCGGAGGATTTCATCCGCCGCGCCGCCTATGAACTGGGCCCGCCCGATACGTTCAGCCTCCCCCCGTCGAACGCCGCGCCGCCGCCGGTCGTCGATCCGACCAACGTCTATTCCGAGACCCGCGCCAACAATTTCAGCCCGGCGGTGGCCGGCGCGTTGCCGCGCATCTATTCGCCCAATCTGATAACCGGCAAAGTCGACGTGATCGACCCCCAGACGTTCGCCGTCGTCGATCATTTCGCCGCCGGCGCGAGCCCGCAGCATATCGTTCCCTCGTGGGACTTGCAGACGCTGTGGGTGACCGGCGACGTCAGCGGGCGGGGCGCGCATGGCTCGCTGGTGCCGATCGACCCGAAGACTGGCAAGCCGGGCGCGCCGGTCAAGGTCGAGGACGCCTACAACATGTATTTCACGCCGGACGGGCGCTCGGCGATCGTCGTCGCCGAAGCGATGCGGCGGCTCGAGTTCCGCGATCCGCACACGATGGCGTTGCAGGGCTATATCAATGCGCCGCAATGTTCGGGCATCAACCACGCCGATTTCGCCCCGGACGGCTCGTACGCGATCTTCACCTGCGAATACAACAATTCGCTGGTCAAGATCGACCTGAACCGGCGCGCGCTGGCCGGCACGCTGAACCTCGCTTCCGGTCATATGCCGCAGGACATCAGGATTTCGCCCGATGGCGCGGTGTTCTTCGTCGCCGATATGCTCGGCGACGGCGTCGTCGTGGTCAGCGGCGACACGTTCAAGGAGATCGGCTTCATCCCGACGGGAGTTGGAACGCACGGCCTCTATCCGAGCCGCGACGGCAAGCGCCTCTATGTCAGCAATCGCGGCACCCACAATCTGGCCGGCGTCAGGCAAGGCGCGGGCAGCATATCGGTGATCGATTTCAAGAGCCGGGAAGTCGTCGCCAACTGGCCGATCCCCAACGGCGGCAGCCCGGACATGGGCAATGTCAGCGCCGACGGCGCGACGCTGTGGCTCTCGGCGCGCTACGACGGCGCGGTTTATGCGATCGACACCAACAACGGCTCGGTCAGGACCATTGCGGTCGGCGGCATGCCGCACGGCCTGACAGTCTGGCCGCAGCCGGGACGCTACTCGCTCGGCCACACCGGCAATATGCGATAGCGGCGCCGACTCAGCGCGTCGCCGCGCGCAGGATGTGACCGCCGCCGCCGGAAAAGGAGCGCGCCGGGTGGGGAAAATAGCGCGCCGCGATATCGGCGAGGCCGAGGTCTTCGATTTCGGCAAAGCCGAGCGCCCGCAGTCTGGCGGCGAGCGCCTCGGTGTCGAAATAGCTCCTGAAAGCTTCGCCGGCCGCCGCGACGCGCGCCGCCATCGCCTCGTGAAAGCCGCGCCGCTGCGGCGCGTCGATCGATTCCGGGGGATTGGAATAGTCGAACACCACTTCCGCGCCGCCGGGCAGCGCCGCGATGAAGCCGAGCGTCGCAAGGATCGCCTGCTCCGTCAGGTAGGGAACGACGCCGAGCCAGGTGAAGAAGCTGCGGCGCGCCGGATCGAAGCCGGCGGCGGCGAGGCCGTCGGCCAAAGTCTGGCGTTCGAAATCGACCGGCGCGAAAGTCAGCGCGGGCGGCGCCGGGATCGACGCCTCGGCGAGCCGCTCGCGCTTCCAGGCCTGCGTGGCGGGGTGGTCGACCTCGAACACCCGCAGACGGTCCGGGAGGTTTGGGCGATAGGCGTAGGTGTCGAGACCCGCGCCGAGCACCACGAGCTGGGCGGCGCCCCGCGCGACGGCGCCCGCCAGCGCGTCTTCGGCAAAGCGCGCGCGCGCCGCGATGAACAGGCGAAGGCCGCGCTTGAGCGGCTGCCGCCTCGCGTCGTCGATCGCCGCCTCCGCTTCGGGCCCCATGATGCGCAGCGCAAGGGGATCGGAGAAAATGAAGCCCCGCTCCAGCACCTGATGCGCGGCGCGATGGCCGGCGGCGCCGAGGGCGGTGCGGCTGGCTTGTCCTGGCTGCATGGCGGCGGCTCCATCGCGCCGACAACGGCGCGGAAATTCGGATTTTCCAAGCCAATCCAAATTTTTATTTGGGCGAATCGAGTGATTCCAGAGGCTTGGAGGCGAAAAAATTTGGAAATAGCGGTTTTTTGGCGATTCTTGCGTACTCGGTTCAATGAAATCAAGGACTTGCGGATATTTCACCCGCCGCGGCGACCTTGTATCGCACCGGCTCGACGCGGCGCCGGAATTTTCGCGCGATGAGCGCTCCTC
>JBEKSH010000174.1:0-6232 GCA_049517235.1 Roseiarcus sp.
AGCCCGCGGCGATCCCGAGCGACGCGCCGAACAGGCAGGCCGCGGTGCTCGCCACCGTCGCCACCGCCAGGGCGGGGCGCGTCGCGAAGATGATCCGCGCAAGGATGTCGCGTCCCAGACTGTCCGTGCCGAGATAATAGCCGGGCTCCGCGCCGGCGATCCAGGCGGGCGGCAGCGTTTGCAGCATCAGGTCCTGGGCGAGCCGGTCATGCGGCGAAAGAACGCCAGCGAAAGCGGCGCAGACGAGCAGAAGCCCGATCCAGGCGGCGCCGAGCCACAGGCGGACGCTATGGCGGCGATCGGCCGGGCGCGGCTCAGCCATGACGCAGCCTCGGATTCAGCGCGACGGCGCACAGATCGACCGTCAGATTGACGCCGACGAAAATCACCGCGAACAACAGCACGATGCCCTGGATCAACGGCAGGTCCCGATTGATCACCGCGTCGATGGCGAGGTTGCCGAGGCCTTCGTAAGAGAACAGCCGCTCGACGATCACCGTGCCGCCGAGCAGGAAGGTGAACTGCACGCCGATCACCGCCAGCGAAGGCGTCACCGCGTTGCGCAACGCTTCGTGCAGGAGAACGTAGGTCTCCGAGAACCCCTTGGTGCGCGCGACCAGCACATAATCCTGATGCATCACCTCCTTGAGCGAAGTCTTGAGGATATGCGAAATCACCGCGGCGAGCGGCAGGGCGAGCGCCATCGCCGGCATCAGCATGTGGCCGAGCAGGTCGCCGACAAGATCGAAACGCAGCCGCACGACGCTTTCGATGAGAAAGAACGGCGTGACGAACGGCAGTTCGAGCGACGGGGAGACGCGCCCGGAAATATCGAAGATCGGGATCGCCACGCCGAACAGCAGAATGAAGATCAGGCCCCAGAGAAAATCGGGGACGGCGAGGGCGACGCCGTTGAACAGGTCGACGCCCGCCTCGGTCGCGGTTCCGCGCCAGCGCGCCGCCAGGATCGCCATGCCTCCGCCAAGGACGGTCGCGATCGCCAGCGCAAGGAAGGCGAGTTCGAGGGTGGCGGGCAACCGGCCCAGCACCACCTCGGTGACGCTTTGGCGCAGCGAGATCGACGTGCCGAAATCGCCGCGCAGCACATGGCCGAGCCAGATCGCGAACTGGATGGGAATCGACTTGTCGAGTCCATAGAGCGCGCGGAGGTCTGCGATGTCTTGCGGGCTCGCCCCTGGCCCGACCATCATGGCGATCGGGTCGCCCGGCGCGACGCGCACCAGTACGAACACCACGACCGCAACCCCGAAGAAGGTCACGGCCAGCGACACGAGACGGATAATCGCCGCGGAAAGGCGCATGGGCGAGACCGGACCCGATGCTAAATAGGACCGCAGGCGCGCCGCTCAACGGCGGCCCGCGGCCATTTTCGAACGCCGGCCTGCAATATGCCTACGCCGGACTGATCAGCTGCGGCAATACAGCGCCCGAGAGGTTCGGGATGACCTTGACGCTGGAGGCGTAGACGATCGGCTGCACATACTGGAACAGCGGAATGACGTAGCCTTCCTCGGCGATGTATTTATCCACCGCCTTGTAGCCGGCGATTCGCTTGGCTTCGTCCGCCTCGCCCCACAGCGGACCGATCTTGGCGACGAGATCGTCCGACTTCCACGCGCAATGCGGGCTCGGGCCGAACATCGCAAAGCCCGTCGAAGTCGAGGGATCGCCGATCGAATTGCCCCAGTTGTAGAACGCCGCCGGCGCCAGCTTGTGGCCGAAGCGCAGTTCGAAATGCTTGGCGATCTCATAGACCTCGATGTTCGCCTCGATGCCGACCTTCCGCCACATGCCGACGATCGCCTGGATGATCTCGAAATCCTTGGGTTTGAAGCCCTTGGTCGTCTGGATGGTGAACTTGGCCGGCTTTTCCGGGCTGTAGCCGCTGGCGGCGAGCAGCTTCTTGGAGAGTTCGGGATCGTAGCTGACTTTCGTCGTGGGATCGAAGGCCGAATATTGCGGCGCCTGCAGCGTGTCGATCGGCACGCCGTAGCCCTTGAGCAGCCGGTCGACCAGCAGCTTCTTGTCGATGGCGTGGCAGGCCGCGAGGCGGACGTTCTTGTCGAGCATGACCGGCTCGACATTGGTCAGGAAGATCATCGCGATGTCGGAGACCGGGGTGGTGACGCCGGTGAGACCCTTGCTAGCCTTGAGGCGGTCGTATTCCTCGTAGGGGATGTCGAAGGTCACCTGCGACTTGCCCGCTTCGATCTCGGCGACGCGGCTTGAGGCGTCGGGCACGAACTTGATGACCACCGTCTCGAACGCCGGCTTGCCGCCCCAATAGGTCGGGTTGGCTTTCAGCCTCACGAAGGCGTTGCGCTCGTATTTCTCGACCATATAGGGGCCGGTGCCGATCGGGGCGGCTTCGAAGCCTTCGGCGCCGACCTTGGCGTAATAGGCCTTCGGCAGGACGTAGCCGGTCAGGAACGCCATCCATTTGAACAAGGTCGGATCGAATTCCTTGACGTCGCCGGTGATCACGTCGTCGGCGACCGTGAAATTGCCGACTTTCGACCAAACGAAATTGATCGGGTTGCCGGTCTTCGGGTCCGCGGCGCGCTCCAGCGACCACACGACGTCATCGGCGGTGAAGGGAGACCCGTCGTGCCAGGTCACGCCCTTGCGCACTTTCATTTTGATTTTCTTGTTGTCGTCGGTCCAGCCCCATTCGGTGATCAGGCCGGGCGTGAACGACAGGTCCGGCTTCTGCGCGATGTACTGGTCGAACACCGACTGATAGACGCCCTGGATCGTCGGGTTGACCGCCGACGGACCGTCGCACGGATCCCACGACGGCAGGTTGACGTTGTAGGCGATCGACAGCGTTCCCGCCTGAGCGTAGGCCGAGGAGCCCGCAAGACCGCCGGTCAGCGCGGCGGCGCCGGCGGCGCCGAGTTTCAGAACGTCGCGTCTTGAATGGATCATGTCGGCGGCTCCCCAGGGGTGACTTTGGACGAATGCGATTGCATGGGCTTGGTCGGAACGGCGGATCGGAGCGGGAAAGTTGCGCGATTTTCCCGCAAAAGCTTTAGGGCTAAAATATGTAATTGCCGGATTTTGGCTTGTCAATCGAGGGATCGGCAGGCGCACGGCGGCTTGCGCCCGGCTCTGAATTTCCGCCCTCGCCGCTCGGCGAGCCCATGCCGAGACCGCGGCGGCGAATTGCGGCGCCAGAACACTGGCGAGAGCGCTCGCAAGCGTCTATGCGGTAGCGGACAATTGCCAAAGCCGCCGCTCACCTTACGGAGAATGCCGTCTTGATCTCACGTCGTCGACTTCTGATCCGCGGACTGTTCGCCGCCCCCGCCCTCGCGAGCCTGAAAGCTCGGGCGCAGACCAACGCCGTCGACCTTCAAACGAGCCTCGCCGAGCTTGAGAGGCAGCGTGGCGGCCGCCTCGGCGTCTGCGTGCTCGATGTCACGACCGGCCGTCGTCTCGAGCACCGCGCGAACGAGCGCTTCACCATGTGCAGCACCTTCAAGGTTCTCGCCGCCGCGCTGGTGCTCACGCGCGTCGACCGCGGCGAAGAAAATCTCGAACGGCGCATCATTTTTTCGAAAGACAGCGTGGTTTCCTATTCTCCGGAGACGGAGAAACATGCCGGCGAAGGCGGCATGACGCTCGGCGAAATCTGCAAGGCGGCGCTGACGCTCAGCGACAACACCGCCGGAAATCTGATGCTCGAAAGCTTCGGAGGGCCGCCCGAGCTGACCCGGTTCGCGCGCTCGCTCGGCGATGGCGAGACGCGGCTCGATCGCATCGAGACCGCGTTGAACGAGGCCAGGCCGGGCGATCCTCGCGACACCACGACACCGGCGGCGATGTTGGAGAATCTGAGAAGGATCGTCCTCGGAGACGCGCTGTCCGCGCCGTCTCGCGATCAGATGACGGCCTGGATGGTCGCCAACAAGACCGGCGACAAACGGCTTCGCGCCGGCATTCCGAAGGACTGGCGGGTTGGCGACAAAACCGGGGGCGGCGCCAATGCGCAGACCAACGACATCGCCATCCTCTGGCCGCCCGGCCGCGGACCGCTGATCGCAACCGTCTATTTCGCGCAATCGCCGGCGCCGGACGAAGTGCGCAACGCGGTTGTGGCGGAGGTCGGACGGCTGGCCGTGATGATGTGAGGGCGACATTGCAATTCTCTCTAACGGGCGGAAATCCATAAATCGCGCCGGCGAAGGAGCAAACGGGATGAACAAAAGTCAATCCGATGGACGCGAGGCCGGCCAAGCGGATGTTGAAGCCATCGCGGCGGAGGCCTTCGCTGTCCTGGGCGCGGGCCGTCAGATCGCGCCTTTCTCCGACCATTGCCGCAATTTCGAAATGGACGACGCTTATCGCGTCGCCACGTCGGTTCGTATGAAGCGCGAGGCGCGCGGGGAACGGCCGCTCGGACGCAAGATCGGCTTCACCAATCGGACGATCTGGGCCGAGTACAATGTCTTTGCGCCGATGTGGGGCTATGTGTACGACCGCACCGTCCACGACCTTCTCAACGACGGCGAGGGCTTTTCCCTGAGCGGCTTCGCCGAACCGCGCATCGAGCCGGAGATCGTTTTTGGATTGGCGGCTGCGCCGGTCCCCAACATGGACGAGCGCGCCCTGCTCGGCTGCGTTGAATGGGTCGCTCATGGCTTCGAGATCGTGCAGTCAATCTTCCCCGATTGGAGGTTTTTGGCGGCCGACACAGTCGCCGCCTATGGCTTGCACGGCGCCCTGCTGGTCGGGCCGCGTCATCCGGTGGCGTCTCGTTCCGAAGATTGGGGGCGCGAGCTCGTCGCCTTCGAAATCGACCTGTTTCGGAATGGAGAGCTGGCCGATCACGGCCGTGCGGCGAATGTGCTGGACGGGCCGGTTTTCGCGCTGCGGCATCTCGTTGAGCTGCTCGCATCCGATCCCGTCAATCCGCCGCTCGCCGCCGGGGAAATCGTCACCACGGGAACGCTGACGCGCGCGTTTCCGGTCGCCGCCGGCGAGACGTGGACAACGAAGCTGTCCGGCATTCCGCTTGAGGGCGCGCGCGTTCGTTTCGTCTGATTGGGCGGCCTCAATGTCCGCCGTCCTTCTCAGCTCTTGCGAAGGCTGGACGGCGGTTCTCCCGCGAGCATCTTGCCCAGCAGAAACCCCGAACCCGCGCCGACGCCGGCGCCCGGCCAGGTCGACGCGCCGACAAGATGCAGGCCCTTGATCGGCGTCTTGTGGCGCGACCAGCCGGCGATCGGGCGGAACAGGAAGAACTGATCGAGATGATGGCTGCCGCCCAGACTGTCGCCGCCGATCAAATTGGGGTTTTCACACTCCAGATCCTTGGGCGAAAACACCGCGCGGCCGAGTATGCGGGTGGAGACGCAACCACACCATCAGCTTTGAAAAATCAGGCATGTAGTCGTGCCATGGGCGAGCAAGCGCCCCTCGCCATCCGTGACCCGCCCTTCGGCGGTGCCAACTCGGCGACCCCGGCTCAAAACCATGCCCTCCGCCTTTATCACCCCTGTCTCAGGAGTGATGGGCCGCACGAGTGAAACCTTGAACTCGACAGTCGTCTGCCCGAAGCCTTTCTCTAGAGTCGACTGGATGGCTAGTCCCATACAGCTGTCGAGCAGCGTGGCCGCTAGACCCCCGTGCACCGTACCAGCTGGATTAAGATGTGTACCATTCGGTTCCGCGGTGACGACGACGCGCCCGCTCACCGCCTCGGTTACGTCATATCCCAGGGTCTGGGCTATCATATTGAGGGGCAGCGTCCCGTCGACGAGCCCTTGGACAAACTCCAGACCGCTCATCTCCTTCTGCTTGTCGGCGCTGACAGTCCCATACGTCTTGTTGGCAATAGGGCTCAACATTGCATTCTCCTGTAGTGTCATGATGGAACTACGAGTGCCTGGCGTCTTCGGTTCGCGAGATGGCCCCCATCGGACCCTGTCGCCTCGCGAAGCAACGGCGTAGCATGGTGTTTTGGCCGGCCGCTCGCCGGAATCGGACTCCATCCCTGGCGGCGGCCCGGAGCGAAGAAGGCATACCGAGATGCTGGATTTTGCCTCGTGCGACCGGGCGCGGTTAGCGCGGGACCCAGATTCCGACGGCGCCGTCGCATTCGGTGTTGGAATTGGCTTGAGGCGATCTCCAGCGGTTTGAGGTTATCGGATCATGCGGCGAGGTCAATGATCTGATCGGAAGGCTTTTCGGGGAGGCTTGGCCAGCC
>JBEKSH010000175.1:0-6228 GCA_049517235.1 Roseiarcus sp.
AAGCAGGCACCGCAACCCCGGGCGTCCGATCATTCAACAGTTGAACGATGGCCGCTGGCTTCAGGTGCAGGAGCGCCGGTCGAAGACTGGCCGCACCGTCGCCATCTGCACGGATATCAGCGAAATCAAGCGGGCTGAAGGGACGATCAAACGCCAGGCCGAGCGCGATCCGCTCACCGGGCTGTTCAACCGCGCCGTGCTGCTCGATCGTTTGTCGAAAGCGCTCTCCAACCGCCGCCGTACCGAACAATCGGGCGCGCTCGTGCTGATCGATCTCGACAATTTCAAGGACGTCAACGATACGCTCGGCCACGACGCCGGCGACGAACTTCTGGTCCGGCTCGCCCATCGGTTCAGCGATGCGCTGCGCAAGTCGGACACCATCGCGCGGATCGGCGGCGATGAGTTCGCGGTCCTGTTGCCCAATCTCGTGACGGTCTCCGACGTCGAGAAGGTCATCGGAAAGCTCGTTTCGCGAGTCAATGAACCGGTCACTCTCGGCCATCGAACCATCCGTCCGGGCTGCAGTCTCGGCGTGACGTTCTTCCCGAGGGACGGCCAAACGCCGAAGGACCTTCTGAAGAACGCCGATATCGCTTTGTACCAGGCCAAGGCGCGCGGGCGGGGCGGTTACTGCTTCTTCAATTCGACCCTTCGCGAAGGCCTGGAGCAATTCCAGGCGATGTCCGATGCCCTGCGCGTCGCCTTGGACAGGGATGAAATCGAAGTCGCCTTCCAGCCGCAGATCGCGTTCGAAGGTCGCCGTCACGCAGGCTTCGAGGGCCTCGCGCGCTGGAACAACCAGGGTCGTTGGGCGCCGCCATCCGAATTCATCCCGGTCGCAGAAGAAACAGGCCTGATCATTCCGCTCGGATATCGCGTTCTGGAAAAGTGCCTGGCGATGGTTCGCGATTTCCAGGACAAAGGCTTCGATGCCGGACAGGTCGCCGTCAACGTCGCCGCCTCCCAACTCAAGCAAGACGACTTCGCCGAAAGGGTCCAGTCGTTGCTGGCCCGTCACGGCGTCGAGCCGCAGTCGTTGGAGATCGAAGTGACGGAGAATGTCCTGCTCGATCGCGCCAGCGACCGCATCGCCGAGTCTCTGCACGGTTTGCGCCGCTTGGGCGTCACGATCGCTCTTGACGATTTCGGGACGGGCTATGCGTCGCTCTCGCATTTGAAGCGCTTTCCCGTCGATCGCCTGAAGATCGATCAATCCTTCGTGCGCGAAATCGAGTCCCGTCCCCAATGCGCCATCATCGTGCGCGCCATCATCAACCTCGCCCATAACCTGGGGATGCAAGTCGTCGCGGAAGGGATCGAGACGAAGACGCAATTTGAATTCCTTCGCGAACAGGGATGCGACATCGCCCAAGGCCATCTCATCGGCCGCCCGATGAGCGCGGACGCCATGAGGTCCTATGCCGGCTGCGAGCGCCAGGCGGCCGGCTCGCGGAGCCAGAAAACGCCAGCCGAGCCAATGGGGCCAGCTTCACCATGACATGCGTCGCCGAGCTGAAGTCGCCTGCGCCGCCACGCCGGATCAAGGGCGCCGGGATCGCGCGGCGTCACGTCGTCGCGCGAGCCCATCCAGAACGCGCCTGCCGAGCGCCGCAACGGCCGGACGGGCGGCGAAAGCCCCAACGCAGGTTTCCAGTTCGGTCGCGGCGGCGCGACCGTCAATCGGCGCCCAATCTCGGCGCCGACTTATGTTCGCTATCCAAATGGGGGATTTTCCAATGACCAACGCGATGCGGAATGAAGATTCTTTGAGTCAACGTCTCGATTTCATCGGCATGGATCAGAAGGCGCGAGCGGCGCTGAGCAAACTGCCGCCGCTTCTCAGCCAGTCGCTCGGACCGGCCCTCTCAGTGTTCTATGACAAAGTGAAGGCTACGCCAGAGACCCGGAAACTCTTCAAAGACGACAGACATATGGCGGGAGCAAAGAGCCTCCAGGAGCAGCATTGGCGGATTATCGCCGCCGCCAATTACAACGACGAATATGTGAATGCAGTCCTGAAGGTCGGGCAAACCCACGCGCGCATCGGCCTCGAGCCGCGATGGTATATCGGCGGTTACGCTTTGGTGATGGAGCAGCTCATCCACGCCGTCGTCAAAGAGCAGTGGCCGCGTCTTCTGCAAATGGCCAAGGGTCGTCCCGAAGGCGTCGCGGAGGCGCTATCTTGCCTGGTGAAGGCGGCGATGCTGGACATGGATTTCGCCATCTCGGTCTACCTGGAAACGCTGGACGAGCAGCGCCGGAAAGCCGAGGAGGCGGGGCAGGAGGCGATCAAGCAAGAGCGGGCGCTCGTCGCCAATTCGATCGGCGTAGGCCTGGCCAAACTGGCGGCCAAAGACCTGACCTATCGGATGTCGGGGGACATACCCGAGGCCTATCGCAAGCTGCAAACGGATTTCAACGCGGCGATCGAGCAGCTTGAAGGGGCGATGCGCGGCGTCACCGGCAGCACCGACGCGATCCATTCAGGAACGCAGGAGATATCGTCGGCCGCCGACGACCTGTCGCGCCGCACCGAGCAGCAGGCCGCCAGCCTGGAGGAGACCGCCGCGGCGCTCGATCAGATCACCGCGACGGTGAAGAAATCCGCCGAAGGGGCGACCCACGCCCGCCAGGTGGTGGCCGCCGCCGACGACGACGCCAAGAAGAGCGCCATGGTGGTGCGCGAGGCGGTCGAGGCGATGGACGCCATCGCCAAATCGGCGCGGCAGATCAGCCAGATCATCGGGGTGATCGACGAAATCGCGTTCCAGACCAACCTGCTCGCGCTGAACGCCGGGGTCGAGGCGGCGCGCGCCGGCGACGCCGGCCGCGGCTTCGCGGTGGTCGCCTCCGAAGTGCGCGCGCTCGCCCAGCGCTCGGCCGATGCGGCCAAGGAGATCAAGGGGCTGATCTCGGCCTCGACGACGCAGGTCGATCACGGCGTCAAGCTGGTCGCCGAGACCGGCAAATCGCTGGAGCGGATCATGGCGCAGGTGGCCGACATCAACAATGTCGTCAGCGAGATCGCCGCCGGCGCCAAGGAGCAGGCCACCGGGCTCCAGGAAGTCAACACCGCGATCAACCAGATGGACCAGGCGACGCAGCAGAACGCGGCGATGGTCGAGGAATCGACGGCGGCGACCCATTCGCTGTCGCAGGAGACCGAGCAGCTGGCAGGCCTGATCGGCCAATTCCAGGTCGCACGAGCGGGCGCCGACTCGATGCGCCGCGAACTGCAAAAGGCCGCGCCGCACGCCTTCCGGCAGCCGGCCAAGGCTGCAGCCGCCAGCGCGCCGCGAACGGAAATCCGCAAAGCCGCTGCGCGGCCGGTCCGCGCCGCGCCGAAAGCGATGGTCGTGAACGGCGCGCCTCTTGGCGCGCAAGCAGACGGCTGGGAGGAGTTCTGATCCGGCGCCGGATGGGCCCGGCGCTAATACTCCCTTAAGCGATGCGCTAAGGCGCCGCGCTGTCGGCGCCGCCGTCTCGGCCGTGTTCGAAATGGATCGATCGCCCGTGACGGCTCGCCAACAATTCGTATTGTTCGGCCGCCGTCTTCGTCGTGGCCCTGATAGAGAGCCAAATCGCCTGCCTGAAGATCTCGGGCGGCGCCGGGGGCCTCCGGCGCAGTTGACTGCGGTCATTCGCCGGCCGCCGGGCCGTCCGATGACCGCAAGGCCAGGTCGATGCGACAAAGCCGTTCGAGCATTTCTCCGATGTGACCATGCATCCTCCGATTTGCGCCCGAGCGCACGGCAGGATTGAGTTTGCGGCAGGGGCACCCTACGTATCGGCCCAGGTCCCCTTACCGGGTTTGCAGCGCGCGGGCTCGCAATATTCCCGGCTGTCGTCTTCGGAGTAATGACAAGTGACAATCGGCAGCGCTGCGTGGGGGCAAATCGCCGGCATCGAGGGGCTGCCACGGGCGCATTTCGCGGCGGCGGCCACCGCCCTCCTGCCCATTGCCTCGACGCGGCGCCGGAAACTTCCGGCTGCGGCCCGCAGCGCCCTCACGGCGTCAATGCATTTGCGCGGACCCGCGGCGATGCGGAAGGTTGCGTCCAAACGCCGCGGCCGATCGCTTGGACGGCGCGCGCGCCAAGCCAGGGCGTGAAGGGTGCGCATCCTCGTTCTGTTCGCACACCCGCTGGAGACCAGTTTCGTCGCCGCGCTGCATGCGCGAGTCGTTGAGACCCTGCGCGCGCGCGGACACGACGTCGACAATCTGGATCTTTACGCCGAAGCGTTCGATCCCGTCATGTCGCGCCAGACCTTCCTCGACTATCTCGATACGACCGCGAACCGCGCCCAGGCGGCCCCCTACGTGGAACGGCTGCTCGCCGCCGAGGCCCTCGTGCTGGTGTCCCCGGTCTGGCACGACGGCCTTCCAGCGATCCTGAAGGGCTTCTTCGATTGCGTATTTCTGCCGGGCGTCGTCTTCAAAATCGACGAGGCCGGCGTTTTCAGGCCAATTCTGTGGAACATAAGGCGGCTCGCCGCGGTTTGCGCCTATGGCGCCGACCGTCGGCGGACGTCGCTGATGGGCGATCCAATGCGACGCTTCGTCAAGCGCAACCTCGGCGCCCTGATCGCCCCCGGTTCGCGTTGCGACCACATCGCCCTCTACGAAATGGACGCCGCAACGCCGCCACGCCGCGCGCGATACCTCAGACGCGTGACGCGCGCTTTCAACGCATGGTAGGCGGCGGTGGAGCGCGCGACGACAATCATGACGCAAGGCCTCAGGCAGCGCAGACAAACGTTTGGCCGGCGCACGCTGCGGTCGAGGCTATGTCGCGAGGTTCCCGCGTGCTAGCGTTCCCTTCCCCATTTTCCCGAATTTGATGACAATCGCCCTCTGCCTAACCCCAGACCGCAAGTTCTTCCGTCAGGCGATTTGCACGGCGGCGACAATCCTTAGCCAGCCAGACGCCAATCAGTTCGACGTCTACGTCGTCTGCGAGGAGCAGGACGTCGCGCCGAATTTCGACCTTCTCGCGCCGCCGCTGCGCGCGCGCATCAATTTGACGACCTTCGACTTCTCCACGCTCGATCGCGGCGTCCGCCCGGATGGCCGCTTCTCGCGCGCGGTGTTGCGCCGCCTCTTCCTCGATCGCGTCCTACCGCAGCGCTATCAACGCATTGTTTCGGTCGATTCCGACATGTGGATAGCGGGCCCAGGCCTTGGCCGTCTCGCAGAACTTGATCTTGGCGGGATGCCGATCGCGGCGGCCTATGACATGATCTTCCTTATGGACTTCAGCGGCGGCGCCCTCGCGCGGCGCTTCCTGAACCATCGCGTCGCGCTCGGCCTCGGCCCGGCGACTCCTTATTTCAACGCGGGCCTTATGGTGATCGACCGTGTGCAGTGGAGCGCAAGGGAATTCGGCGAGCGCGCCATCGACGCCCTGCGCCGCGCGCCCGAGCGCTATCCATACCTCGAACAGAGCGCGCTCAACCAATTGATCGCGGGCGGCTTCGCGCCGCTCTCGCCGCGCTATAATTTTATGGGCGATTTCTTCCTGCTCGATTTGGAGGCTGCGATCGAGCCGATCGTGCTGCATTTCGTCAACGCGCCGAAACCCTGGCAGTTCGGCGAATGGCGCGGCGCGGCGCGCTTTGCGGAAGCTTATCGCGACTGGTTCGCCGCCTCGCCTTGGCCCGAATTTCTTGGCGACTATGCGAGGCCAGCGAGGGCGAGGCAAGGCAAGGCGCGGATGACGTCCGCGCGTCGCGCCTTCGCCGACCGACTGGCGGCGTACCTGAGGCGCTGCACATTTGTGGACGGATGGCGGGCGCCGGATCACTCGCCTGCGACAGATGCTCGATCCGACGCCCGACCTTGCATCTCAACGCGCATCGGCAGGGAAGCACGATAATGCCAATTGACTACGTTTCGGACAATCTCAGCGTCCCCAATCTGAATTCGCTGTTCCCAAATATGATCGTCGGTTCGAAGGAGGCCGTCACGTGGCCGTATTTCAGAAAGGAGATCGATCACACCTGGTATGTCGATCGTCGAAACCCGGAGGTCGGTTTCATCAACAAAGATGAAGCGGCGATCCTATTTTCCAATGCGCGGCTGTTCTCCGGCCGGCGCGGATTGGAGATCGGGGCGTGGCGAGGATGGTCGACTTGCCATCTGCTTGTCTCAGGGCTCGCCTCTCTGCACGTCATTGAACCGTTGCTCGCCGACGCGGATTGGAACCGTGAATTTGTCGCCGCGAT
>JBEKSH010000176.1:0-6209 GCA_049517235.1 Roseiarcus sp.
CCTCTGGCGGCGCATCGGCGACCAAGCTCCCCGCCGACGGTTTGAAGGGATCGACGAAGGCGCGAAGTTCGACGGCGTCCGCCGCGCCGCCGCCCGCCGTGGCGTCCGCCTTGGCCGCCGCATCGCCGCCCGCCGCGGCGTCCGCCGTCGCCGCTGCCGCGTCCGCCTTCGCGGGCTGGCGCGGCGGGAGCTTGCCGGCAATCTGATCGAGGCTGGCGTAAGGGTCGCTGAAAAGCGCGCTTTCCGAAAAGTGAGGCTTGGGATGGGCCGGGTCGGCCGGTTCCTTATCCTTTTCGCCGGTCTCCTTGGCGGCGGGCTCTTTCTTGTCGCTCTCGTCCGGGGTTTTGGCGGGCGGCGTCGGCGCTGGCGGCGCGCTTTCCACCTTGGGCGTCGCCTGATCGAGAACCTCCTCGCCGCTGGTTTGCCGGATTCCTTTTTTCGCCTTGGCCATATCCTCGAGTTTCAGCGGATTGAAATAGCGGGCGATGATCGTCTTGGTGTTCTTGTCGGTCGCGTTGATGATCCAAAGCACCAGAAAAAACGCCATCATGGCGGTCATGAAATCGGCAAAGGCGATTTTCCAGGCGCCGCCGTGATGCTCTTCGTCATGTTCGCTGTGGCGCTTGATGATAATGATTTCGGGGTGCTTCTCATCCATTGACGCGCCTCACTCGCCAACGGCTTCGATATGGTCGATCCATGCCTGAAGCTGGGATTTGATGATCGTTTGATGGGCTTCGACGGTCACGTCGACGCCATCCCCGACAATATACTCGACGGCCACGGGATGGGCCGCGAGCCTGTCGCGCAAGACGCTCAAGAGCGCTTCAGGACCGGTGATCTTGAGCGCCGCGGGCGCGTCTTTGGACAGGATCCTCGAGAGATTCTCGGAAAGAGCCAGGGTGACTTGTTTGATCCGCTCCTCGACCAGGAAAGGCTTGAGGATGCGCGCGACGCTCTTGGCCAGTTCGTCTTCGATCGCCGCCATCGCGCGTTCGATCTTATCGGCGAATCCAGCATATTCATTGGCCTGCCAGGCGAGCCGCTCGGCCGCTTCCCGTTCGTCCCATTGGCTGCGTTCCACGGCGAGCGTGGCCTCGCACTCGCCGCGGGCGGCGGCAAGACCTTCCAGCCTGCCCCGCTCGAACGCTTGCTCGATGCGCGCGTCGATATCGGCGGGGGCCGAAAGGATCCGTGATTTCAGCAATACGCTTTCCCGCTTGGGGCGGTCGCCCTGCGTCGGCTCCCCTTTCCCGAACTGATTGAGATATTGCGCGATCGGTATCGGCCTCATGCATTCTCTCCCAGGCGAATCCACTGCTTGAGGATGGCCGCCGCATGCGCTTCATCGTAGTCGACCAGCTGCTCCAGCTGCTTTTGCGGGGTCTTGTTCTTTCGAGCCAGGATATTGCGCAAGACATCGCCGCTGTCGTCCGGGTCGGGCAGAAGACTTCTCGAATCGCTATTTGGGAAATTGTTGACGATGGAGGCGAAGTCGCCCATCGCCGGATTGGCGTCGGGCAGAAACGCGATCGGCTCCTCCCGACCAGGCTTGGCCGCGAGCAGCGCCTTGGTCGCCGGCCGCAGTCCGAACGCGATCAGCAGGACGGCGACCAGCAGGACCGTCCCCGCGCTGACCAGCGTGCCGGACTGGCGCATAGCCTGTTCGATCAACGAAGGACCCTCGACAGGCTCCAGTTCGCGACCGCTGTCGACAAAATCGACGACCGAAACCTTGATCGTGTCGCCGCGCTCCTTGCGCAATCCGGCGGCCGAAGACACCAGTTGTTCGATTTCTTTCACCTGCTTGTCGATCGCTTCGGGCGTCGCCTTGTCGCCAAGCGAAGCGGCGATCCCCGCGCGGTTGACCAGCACGGCGACCGACAGGCCCTCGACGACGAAGCCCGAACTGGTGGTCGAGACCGACTTGGAAGAGACTTCGTAGTTGGTCAGCGTCTCGTTCTTCTTGGAATCGTCGTTCGATTGCTTGTTGTCGTTGGCGGTCGGGCTGCTCTGCGGCAGATTTTTTTGAACCGTTGTGGGGGCCTGGGGCGTCGAGTTTTGCGAAGTCTGGTTTTCCTTGATGACGCGAACGGATCGCTCGACCCGCGACTCGGGGTCGTAGGTCGTCTCGTTCACCTGCTTCTTGTCGGTGTTCAGCCGGGCCGCCACGCTGATCTGGAAATTGCGCAGGCTGAGGTAGGGCGCCAAGGTCTTGCGGACGGAGTCCTGAATGTCTTGCGAGACGCTTTTTTCCAGCGCCAGCATGTTGTTGGGCTCCTGATCCGCCGAGTCCGATCCGGAAGCCAGAAGCTGGCCGTCGACGTTCAGAACCGTCACCTCGTCGATCGTCATTCCCGGCAAGGCGGCCGAGACGAGGTGGCGAATGGCCTGCGCCGTCGTTCGGTCGTCGGACGATTCGGTGCGAATGACGACGGATGCGGACGGCGGTTGACGCGCGCGGCGGAACGAGCCTTCATCGGGCATCACGATATGCACGCGGGCGGCCTTCACGCCGCGCATCATCTGGATCGTGCGCGCAAGCTCCCCCTCCAGCGCCCGCACCCGCGTGACTTCCTGCATGAACGACGTGAGGCCCAGCGAGCCGAGCTTGTCGTATAGCTCATTGCCGACGCTGCTGCTGTGCGGCAGGCCTTTTTCCGCGAGAGTCATGCGGGCCATCGCCGTCTGCCCGACCGGCACCATGACCGAGGAGCCGTCGGCGCTGACGTCGAACGGAACGCCGGCTTCCTTCAGCGCCGAGCCGATGCCCGCGACGTCCTCGCGATCGAGCCCCGAATAGAGCAGCTCCATCGTCGGCCGGCTGAGGTAGTAGCCGCCGAGGACCGTGACGGCGAAAATACTGAAGCCCATCATGCCGAGAACGGCAAGCCGCCTTGTTCCAAGCGCAAGCAGATTCGTCCACAGACGCTGCGCCTGCTCCCACGCGGTCATTCAGGTCCTCGTGATGTTTCTTGCTTGCATCGGCTCACTCTTCACGCCGGAGCTTGCGCGGAGGTTGCCGTCCGAAAAACTCCGCGTTCGCGGCGTGTTGCGACGCCGTCGCGCCGGCCTGGAGAAGGCGCTTTCGGCGGCGATGGCTCGGGAGGGGGTTCGTCCTGCTGGGACGGTCGCCCAAAGGCGCGACGGGGCGGAGCGCTTGCGTCTGCGTCGGAGCCGGCGCCGAGCAGAAACCAGGCGTTAACGATGAACGTCGCTAACTTCCGCACAGCGACGATTTTTACGGCTTGTTAGCGCTGCCGATGCACGGTGCTTGCATCTGATCGGCGTCGAAAGCCACTGCGGCGCGATGCTTCAGGCGCAATACACGGCGAGTTAAGTTCGCAAGGCCGAACTTATAGGCATCAGGCCGCTTCGCCGTACCGGTGTGAGTCCGAATGTCGCCAGTTTTGTCATTCAAATCCTAGGGAAGCACACCCATGTCTTCGATTCTCACAAACGCCGTGGCGCTGAGCGCGCTTCAGTCGCTCGAAATGACCCAGCAGAATCTGGCGACGACCCAGGCCCAGATCTCCACCGGCCTGAAGGTCGCCAGCGCCGCCGACAACGCCTCCTACTGGTCGATCGCGACGCAGTTGCGATCCAATACCGGCGTGCTCGGCGCGGTCAACGATTCGCTGTCCCAGAGCCAGTCGATCCTGGGGGCGGCGACGTCGGCGATCAACTCCGTCATCACCACGATCAACAGCATCAAGACCGTTCTGACCGAGGCGACCAACCCCGGCGCGGACCTTACCGCCCTCAACACGACGCTGACCTCGCTCGGCCAGCAGCTGACCAACGCGGTCAACGGCGCGTCGTTCAACGGCTTGAACCTGCTCGACGGCAGCACCGCCGGCGCCGCGTTGAACTTTGTGTCCGGCTATAACGTGAGCAGCGCCGGCGTCGCCACCTTCAGCAATATCGCGCTGACCACGCAGGCCCTGACCGGCGCCGGCGGCGTGGCCTCGACGGTTGTCGCTCCCAACATCACCAACGCGACGACGATCGCCGCGCTCAACGCGCTTGCGGACAACCACGCCTCGGTCCTTTCCTATGGGCAGGACGTGATCGACAAGACCACGGACGTGACGGGCAACACCTTCACCGTCTCTTCGATGGATCTGGCCGGCAGCACGACCACGACCACCTATACCGGTCTCGACGCCAACGGCAACGTGACGACGGCCGCCACGGCGGTCTCATTCGGCGTTTCCGTTCAAACGACGCCCCCAGCCGGCTTGCTGACCCAGGGCGGCGTCAATCTGACCAACTTCACCACGACGGCGGCGACGGCGGGCGCCCAGTTGACGCAGGTTGACCAGGCTCTGCAGGCCGTCACCAGCTACTCGTCGATCATCGGCTCGACGTCGGACGCGATGACGACGGCGTCGAACTTCAACACCTCGCTGGCGAGCAACTACACGACCGGCATCAGCGCTTTGGTGGACGCCGACATGAACCAGGCTTCGACCCGCCTGCAGGCCCTGCAGACGCAGCAGCAGCTCGGCGTCCAATCCCTGTCGATCGCCAACCAGAGCAGCCAGTTGATCCTGAAGCTGTTCCAGTAATAGCGCCAGCAAGGCGGCGGCGCCGTTCGCCGTTCTTGCTTCGTCGCTCTGCCACGACAATCAGGTCATGCTCCCTCGGGGGCATGGCCTTTGTCGCATGATGAGATACGATCGAACGCGGCGGGACGCCCGGGATCGCGGGCGCGTTGGCGCATGGCGCGCGGCCGCCGGGCCTGTCAAGTCAAGACCGGCCAGCGGCGGGGCGGGATCGCCAGCCCATGTCCCCGATCTGCCGGCGCCTCAATTCACCGACCGCACAAGACTGCCGATCAACAGATTCCAACCGTCGATCAGCACGAAGAACAGGATCTTGATCGGCAGGGAGATGACGGACGGCGGCAGCATCATCATGCCCATCGACATGGTCAGCGTCGCCACGATCATGTCGATCACCAGAAAAGGCAGGACGACCAGAAAGCCGATCTCGAAGCCGCGCCGCAATTCCGAAATCATGAACGCCGGAATGAGCAGGCGCAGATCAATCGTCGAACGGTCCTTGATCTGAAAGCTGCCTTTCGACAGGTCTTCGAACAGGTTCAGATCCTTGTCGCGAACCTGCGCCAGCATGAACTCGCGAAACGGCTCGGTGACCTTGCCGTAGGCTTCCTGCTCGGTAATGGAATTATCCATCATCGGCTTCAAGCCCGTCTGCCAGGCGCGGTCGAACGTCGGCGCCATGACGTAAAAAGTCATGAACAGCGAGAGGCTTATCAGCACCAGATTGGGCGGCGCGCTTTGCAGCCCCAATCCCGACCGGAGGAAGGAAAGGGCGACCACGAACCGAGTGAAGCTGGTGACCATGATCAGCAGGCCCGGCGCGACGGACAGAATAGTCAATATCGCGACGAGCTGGATGATGCGGCCTGTCGCCGAGGCGCCGCCGCCGGGGATCAGGGAGCCAAGGTCGACGGTCTGCGCGCTGGATTCCGCGGCCGTCAGCACAAGCAGCAAAGCGGCGATGAAAAGTCGCTTCACTGGACCACCAGAGTTCGAATGACGAGTTCCTTCACGCTGCCGCCCGAACGGATCGCGACCCGCTCATTGAGATCGTCGCGTAGATTTTGCAGGCCCGCGGCTCCCTGGATTTGCGACAGCGAGGTGGTGCGCAGGAAGGCGAGAATGTCGCCGGCGATCTCAGCGCCCAAAGCTTCGGGTTGCGGCGCCGCCTTGGGGTCAAGCAACAACGAAGCTTCGAGCCGGATCCATGTTTCCTGCGGCGAGCCGAGGTTGGTGACGATGACCGGAAGTTCGAACAGCCTCGAATTCGCCTCAATGCTCACGCCAGCCGGCTTCTGTTCGGCGCTTGCCTCCTTGTCGGGATGTTCCAGGCCAGGCGCCGCGACGCGAAGGCCATAGAGCCCGCCGGAGGCCGCCGCCAACGCCGTGACGATCAACATGGCGATTGCTATCTGCTTCATCATCGCGCCTGTTCGTTCGGTGGGCGGGAGGCTTGGGATGTCGCCGCGCGGGCCGCCGTCCCGATCCGCGGGGCGAGGGCGTCAAAACGGTTTCAGACGGTCGTAGATTTGCTGGCCCCAGGACGGCTGCTGCACCTCGTCGAGCCGTCCGCGGCCGCCGTAGGTAATGCGCGCTTCCGCGATTTTGTCGTAGGGGATCGAATTATCCCGATTGATGTCG
>JBEKSH010000177.1:0-6207 GCA_049517235.1 Roseiarcus sp.
CTCGCTGTGCTCGTTTAGCACAGCGGCCGCCACGCAACGCAAGCCAGGTGAAGATTCCTCATCGTCGATGGCGTAGCCGATGGCGCGAATCTCGGCCAAATGAATCGCCATGCTGGCGGCCGTGTCGATGGTCTTGCGCGTGAAGCGCGTCATGCCTCTCACCGTGAGGATGCGGTTCACTTCTTCGGGCCGCATCGCCGCCAGCATACTCTTGCCGAGGGATGTGCTGTGCAGCACCGCCCGGCCGCCCGGCTTGCAGATGGCGCGCATCGTCTGGCGGCTCTCGACTTGGTCCATATACACCGCCATGTCGTCGTTGAGGATCGCGAGATTGGCGGTCTCGCCGCTCTCCTCCATAAGGCGGCGAAGAAGCGGGCGCGCGCCCTTCGCAATATCCCGTACGCCCACAAACGCGCTCCCAACGGTGAAGGCGTCTACGCCCACCTGCCAGCGCGCGCCATCGGTCCTGAATTGAGCGAACCGATCCTGCTGGAGCGTGGATAACAGGCGATGGACCGTCGACGAAGCCAAGTTCGTGGCGCGCGCAATCTCCGTCAACGTTGCGCCGTCGCTTGCGGCGGCGATCACTTTCATGATGGAAAGCGCGCGTCTCAGCGACTGGACACTGCCGGTCTTTTCGGTGGTTCTCTTGCGGTAAGCTTCCCCGCCCGCCAGCGCCCTAGCCACCCGACCTCCTCCGCACGTGATCGACTCTTCGTCGCGAACGCGAATAGCGCATGCTCTATAATACCCTATTGCTTTCTCTTGACCATTTTGTGGTCCCAGCCGCCAAGTCCAAGCGACCCATATTCTCCGTCGTCTCCGCAACAGAGCCAGCCTAAGCTCGTTGTTAATTGTTGTCGACGCCGTGCGTCGGGACGCCAGCGGGGCTGACCTATGCCGCGGCGACCGCCCGCCCGACCCATTCAGGTCGTCGAGGCAGGTTAGGTCGCATCTTGGCCTAGCGTCGAAGAAAGATCACTCCCGCGGAGAGGGCCTCGGCGATTCAATCAGAAAGATCGGCGACGCTTCAGCGCGCACCCCTCTACACGGCCACGGACACCGCCCCGGCCCGTTCACGCGGCCGGTCAAAGGAATTGGCGCGACAAATGGGGCGATGAATTTGCCCAGGCGCGCGCCGACCAAAAAAAGAACGCGACCGCCGCGCCCGCCCACAAAATCAGCGCTGTCTCACACGGTATGCCGCCCTGGTGCGCCCTCAACACGGCAAGGGTTGCGAATTGGCGTTCGGCTACACGCCTGTAGCCGAACGCCGATGCGTCAAACTGCCGCTGAAGCGTAGCTTGTAACTTCCATGCCGAGGCATTCTTCAATGACGATCGGGGCTGTCCAAGACATATATCTCTCCCTGAGTCGGTTCATCGCGGAATACGGAACCTCACCCATGCGAGAGCCTAACACGATTTTTTTTTTTCGCGCAAGGAGCGCGCAAGGAGACTGACTCGGCTCCCGGACCGCCCCGGAGGGCTCGGCCTTGCTCATCCTTCCTCCCGTCTTGGGTTGCGCCGCGCTCTTTCCGGGCTTTGCTTGGTCCCCGCGGAAAAGGCGCCTCACGGTGTCCCGGCGCGATATTCACGATAAGGTGATGCGCCGCTGAATCCGTCACGCCGCGCCGGGCGACCGCGCGAAAATCTTCCCCGCCTGCACGGCCTTCGACTGGCGATGACCCCTCTGGCGCCGCCGACGCCAAGTTGAGGCAAATCCCCTCGCTATCAAAAACCCAAAGTCCTACTGTAATTTAAGAGATCACCCTTGACGTGGCGTTCCGACATTCAATTCCTTGACGCCCGCGGATCCGGTTTGTAGCCGCTGACAAAGGCGTTTCGATTCGGCATCGCCACCCTTGGAAGCGACTTGGCGTCGAGAATCGCGTCATTGGACACGAGTTGGTTCAGGAAGAGCACGTACGCGCTGACCGCATAGACTTCGCTGGGAGACAAGGACTGCGGGGCGTTGAACGGCATGGCGCGGCGGACGAAGTCAAACAGCGTCGTGGCGTAGGGCCAGTAGCTCCCAACTGTCTTGATGGGCGTCGCCGCCTTTATGGTCCCCGAGCCGCCGGAAAGTCGATCCATTGGCTTGCCCTCGCCTTGAGCGCCATGACATGAGGCGCATTTCTGGGCAAAGATCATTTCGCCCTCGCGCACGCTGCCCCGCCCAGGCGGCAGGCCCTTTCCATCCGGCGCGATGTCGATGTCCCAGCCCGCGATCTCACTCGGGCTCGCGGGCCGGCCGATGCCGAAATCCTCGCCGGCGACGGCCATGCTCACGCCCGCGACGAGCCAGGCCAGCAGCGCGGCGCAAGCAGCAATGCTAACCGGCATTGGTGACGGTTCCATCTTCGGCGACGTTCCAGGTCTGAACTGCGTTGTAATGGTAGTATGATCGGGCGTCGCGCTGTTTGAGGAGCTCGTCACGGCTCGGCTGGACATAGCCGGTCTCGTCGGTCGCCCGGCTCGAAAGGGCCGCTGGGGTGCCCAGCCAACGCCATGGCAGCCGGAATCGCGTGAGGCATTTCGGCAGCACCGGCTCCTGCAGCGTCGCGTCGGCCCAGGTCGCCCCGCCATCCGTGCTGACTTCAACTTTCGCCACCTTGCCGCGTCCGGACCAGGCGACGCCCGAAATTTCATGAAAGCCTGGCGCCGCGAGCCTGCGCCCGCCTGAAGGCGCGGTGATCACCGACTTGGCCTCCATCACAAAATTGAACTGGCGGACCGTTCCGTCCGGCATAATCCAGCTGTATTTCGAGGTCTCCTCGCGCGTCTGCCAAGGTTCGGCGCCGAATTTCAGACGGCGCAGCCATTTGACGCTGGTGTTGCCCTCGTAGCCAGGCAGCAGCAAGCGCAAGGGATAGCCCTGCTCAGGGCGCAGTCGCTCGCCGTTCTGCGCATAGGCGAGCAGCGCGTCATCGAACACCTTATCGATCGGGATGCTCCGCGTCATGGCGGCGGCGTCGGCGCCCTCCGCAAGCATCCAGAGGGCTTCAGGTCTTGCGCCGCACTCGCCCAGCACGGCCTTGAGCGCAACGCCGGTCCACTCACAGCAGCTGACCAGCCCGTGCGTGTCCTGGACGGTCAGTTGGGCGTCGGGCTTGCCCCAGTTCTGCGTATTGCCCGAACATTCCAGAAAATGCGTGCGCGTAACGGCGGGAAACCGGATGACGTCGGCCATCGTAAAGATCATCGGCTTGTCCACGAGGCCGTGGATGATCAGCCGATGCTCCTCGGGATCGATGGTCGGGACGCCCGCGTGGTGTCGCTCGTAATGCAAGCCATTCGGCGTGATGACGCCATGAAGATCTTGCAGCGGCGTGAGGCTGACGGCCGCCTGTCTCGTCGGATAGGGGGAGCCGCCAGTGCGCTCGCGCCGTACGACGTTGGCCTCGAATTTGGACGGCAGTCCGTAGGGCGGGCTCATCACCTCGCCGCCCTGCCGCGTCTGCCAATCGGGGACGTTCGGCGGATGATTGCCGTCCGGCGCGGCGGCCCCCTGAGCGGCGGCTAAAGGCGCCCAGGCCACTCCCCCCGCGAGAGTGGTCGCGGCGCGCAGAACATTGCGGCGGGTGACAAGTTCGCTCTTGACCCCTTCGCGGGAACGGACAATGCGCGGCATCGCTGACCTCGCCAAAGCCGGCATGCTAACAAATCTCAGGAGCTCTTGTCGACGATCGGCGGCCTATGATACCTGCTGAGCGCAGCGCTGCGTTTTTGACCCGGCAGCCGAGCAGGCTCGCGCCGCGCTGAGATCGAAACGACCGTATCGCCGCCGGAGTGAGATCGTATCAGGAACAAGGGCCGCCGTTTCCAACTGCGCCCATTTCCCCTCTCATTTCCCCTGTTTTGAAAGAATCGCGCGCCCAGCATGTCAACCTCTCCCGATTCCCGGCTCCAATCGACGTCTTCGCGCCTTCGCGTCGGGATGGCGGTCGGCTTCTTCGCTCTTGTGTTCGGTATCGCGATTGTCGTCGCGCTCTTCCTCTGGCCGTCATCAGTGACCGGCTTTCCGGCGGCGCTCGGCGAAGCGTTTCGCGATTGTCCGGATTGCCCGGAAATGGTCGTCATTCCATCGGGCGCTGGGATGATGGGCTCGCCGGCGTCTGACCTTGACCACGCCCCAGAAGAGGCGCCCCAACATCTGATTCGATTGGCCAAACCGCTCGCCGTCGGGCGCTATCCGATAACGCGCGCGGAATATGCAGCCTATGCGCGGGATACGTCTGGCGCCGATAGCGTTGCCGGCACATTGTTCGAGGCGACCGATAGGGACCCGGCGGTGATGATCACGTGGGCCGAGGCGAACGACTTTGCCGAATGGCTGTCGCGCCGGACCGGCCAGCGTTACAGACTGCCGACCGAAGCCGAGTGGGAATACGCCGCGCGGGGCGGCACGCAGACCCGCTACTGGTGGGGGGACGAAATCGGACAGGGCAACGCCGATTGTGGCATGTGCCGCAGCCGTTGGGATGGCCGCTCGACAAGCCCGGTCGGAAGCTTCAACGCCAATCCTTTTGGTCTTTATGATATGCTGGGAAACGTCGACGAATGGGTCGCCGATTGCTACTGGCGGGACTACAGCGGGGCGTCCGAGGACGCCTCGACGCCATTCGAGGGCGCGGATTGCCGCCAGCGCGTGCTTCGTGGCGGATCGTGGATGAGCAATCCTGGCGATCTGCGCGCCGCGGCGCGGTTCGCCCTCGACGTTGCGGCTCGGCAAGATGTTGTCGGCTTCCGCGTCGTTCGAACTCCCTCGGAATAGGCGACGCTCCGCGCGCGGCATGCGCCGGACGCCGGTGACCGCGGGTCGGCGGCGAGAGAGGAAACACGGGGCAAAGTTTCATGAAGAGCCAGGAAGCGCTGAAAGCGGGCGCCAGCGCTCCCTTTCAGTTTCTTGCGGTGCGGGTTCAGGCCTTCTCGTCATGCTCGCGATACCGATCCGATCCAGGCGACATAGTAACCGGCGCCCAAAGGCGGGTGCAATGGGGCTATCGCCTTCCGCCGCTGCTCCTGCTTCTCATTGCGACCTCCGCATGGTCCAGCGGCTTACGGCGCGGCTCGGCGTCTTCACCGGCCGCCGGCATGGCGGACTCATTCGCCAACATTTTTGGCGCGCCTGCGCAAAGGTCTCGGACGCCGGGCTGACGGCCGCCGCGATCGGCTCGCTTGTGACTGAATTTATTGGGGTTGCCGATATCGGCGAATTTAATGGCATCTCGCGCGGCATCGCCTTGCCATTGGCGGCCGTGACCCTGCCGCCGGTCGTCTGCGCTGGCTCTTGTCGGCGCTCGTCGTGTCGGACTGACCGTCGCCGCCAGGTCCTCAATGCGTTTCGCCTGCCGGTCGTGAACGGTCTCTTGTCGGCTCTCGCTGCGAGAGCTCTCCCGGTCGACAATTGGCTGCGTGGCTGGCGCCCCGGTTTGTGAGGACGGTCGCGACGGCGATTTGCGCTGCAGGACTTTTTGGTGTGTCTACGGCCTCTTATGATATCCGCATGCCGGCGAAGCCCGAAGGCTGGCTCGCCATGCGAATGTTGAACAGTTAAAAGGGGCGAATCGCCGTGGAGTATGCATCAGGCCTGCATTTCGCCGGCGCAGTGCTTGAAATCAGCGTCATCGACCTGATGTTGAGCGCGGATAACGCGCTCATTATCGCGATGTGCTGCAGTTCGCTGCCTGCGGCGCACGTGCGTACTGCCGTCGTTCTCGGCACCGCGGGGGCGATCGTGTTACGTGGCCTGCTGACGATGATCGCAGGCCTCCTGCTTCAGATCCCTTACCTGAAGATCATCGCCGCGGCGGCGCTGGCGGCGATCGCGATCAAGCTGATCGTGGCGAACGATCGACATGACCGTTCGGCCGAGGAAGCGGCGAGAGCACGCGACGATGGCGGCGCCGCCGCCGAGCTCGCGGGCGGCGCGACGACGGCGGCGTGGAGCGCTGTCGCAACGTTCGTCGCCGCCGACGCGCTCATGAGTCTCGACAACATCGTGGCTTTGGGGGCAATTGCGCAGGGCAGCGCCCTGCTGCTAATCTTCGGTCTTCTATTGAGTATTCCGCTGCTGGTATTTGGCGGGCTTCTTGTCGTGGGGCTCCTAAAACGCCACCCTATCCTCGTCAAAACGGGGGGCGTTATCTTGGGATGGATTGCCGGCGAGATGGCTGTGGCCGACCCGGCGATTGCGTCCTGGGCG
>JBEKSH010000178.1:0-6168 GCA_049517235.1 Roseiarcus sp.
CGGCCTGCCGGAAGTCAAGCTCGGCCTCATTCCGGGCGCCGGCGGCACGCAGCGCCTGCCGCGCCTGATCGGCATGCGCGCCGCCATCGACGTGGCGGCGAGCGGGCGGCAGGTCAAGGCGCCGGAGGGGCTCGCGCTCGGCATCGCCGATCGGATCGCCTCGGGCGACTTGCGCGAAAGCGCGCTCGCGCTGGCGCGCGCCGCCGTCGAGCGCCCGATCCGGCGCTTAAGCGAGATCGCGACGCCGCCTTTCGATCGCGCCGAAATCGACGCCGCGCTGGCGGCGATCGAAAAGAAATCGCGCGGCCAGGCCTCGCCGCTCGTCGCGGCGCGCACCGTCCTGCTCGCGGCCGAACTGCCTTTCGCCGAGGGAATGGCCCGCGAGCGCGCGGCTTTCATCGAATTGCTGCGCAGCGATCAATCCAAGGCGATGCGCTACGTCTTCGCCGCCGAACGGGAGGCGCCCCGCGCGCCGCAGCTTGAAGGGGTTGCGCCGCGCAGGATCGAGACGGTCGGCGTCATCGGCGCCGGCACGATGGGCGCGGGAATCTCGGTGGCCTTCGCCGATGCGGGCTTTCGCGTCGCCGTCGTCGAGACGAGCGAGGCGGCGGCGCACGCGGGGCGCGCGCGCATCGCCGCGCCGTGGGACCGTCAGTTCAAATCGGGACGCCTCAGCGCCGACGAACATAAGGCGCGCGGCGCTCGCGTCGACGTGACCAGCGATTTCTCAACGCTCGCGCGCTGCGATCTGATCGTCGAAGCGGCTTTCGAGGACATGGCGGTGAAAGAGGAGATATTCGCGCGCCTCGGCGCGACCGCCAGGCCCGGCGCGATCCTGGCGACCAACACGTCCTATCTCGACGTCGGCGCGATCGGCGCGGCAAGCGGGCGGCCCGGCGACGTGATCGGCATGCATTTCTTCTCGCCCGCCAATGTGATGCGCCTGGTCGAAGTGGTCGAAGCGCCGGCCAGCGCAAGGGACGCCGTCGCCACCGGCGTCGCTGTCGCGCGCCGGCTCGGCAAGATCGCCGTCGTTTGCGGCGTGTGCGACGGCTTCATCGGCAATCGCATTCTCGCCCATTGGCGCCCGATCGTCGACATGATGGTGGAGGACGGCGCGACGCCGCAAGGGATCGACGCGGCGCTGGAGCAATTCGGCTTTGCGATGGGCCCCTATGCGGTGGGCGATCTCGCCGGCCTCGACATCGGCTGGGCGCGGCGCAAGCGCCTCGCGCCGACGCTCGACTCGAACAAGCGATACGCCGGAACGATCGCCGATGAGCTTTGCGAACTCGACCGCTTCGGGCAAAAGACCGGCGCCGGCTGGTACAGCTACACCGAGGGCAAGAAGAGCGTCGATCCCGTCGTCACCGAACTGATTGAAAAGGTGCGCGCGCGCAAAGCTCGCCCGCGGCGCGATTTTCCCGACGAGATGATCCAGCGGCTGGTGCGCGCGGCGATCGTCAACGAGGGCGCGAAGATTTTGAGCGACGGCGTCGCGCGCCGCGCGCTCGATATCGACGTCGTGCTGATCAACGGCTATGGCTATCCCGTCTGGCGCGGCGGCCCGATGTTCGAAGCCGACGCGCTCGGGCTTTCGAAAATCCTCGCCGACGTCGAGGAGGCGCATGCCTTCGCCGGCGCGGGTTATGAACCGGCGCCGCTGTTGCTCGAACTTACGCGCCACAATCGCCGCTTCGCCGATCTGGCGCCCGGCGAGGCGGCGGCAGGGCGCTGAGGCGCTAGGACATTCATCGCAGGCCAGTCACACCCCGGATAGCGCGGAGCCTTGGAAATGACGGAAGCGTTTTTGTGCGAAGGCGCGCGCACGCCAGTCGGCCGCTACGGCGGCGCGCTGTCGGCGGTGCGGCCCGACGATCTGTTCGCCCATGTCATCCGGGCGACGCTCGCCAAGGCGCCGGGCCTCGAGGCGCGCGCCATCGACGAGGTCTACGCCGGGTGCGCCAACCAGGCGGGCGAGGATAACCGAAATGTCGCGCGGATGGCGGCCTTGCTCGCCGGCCTGCCGCCGACGGTTCCCGGCGCCACCATCAATCGCCTGTGCGGCTCCGGCCTCGACGCGATCGGCACGGCCGCGCGCGCGGTGCGCAGCGGCGAGATCGAGGTCGCCATTGCGGGCGGCGTCGAATCGATGTCGCGCGCGCCGTTTGTGCAGGGCAAGGCGTCCGAGGCCTTTTCGCGCCATGCCGAAATCTTCGACACGACGATCGGCTGGCGTTTCGTCAATCCGCTGATGAAGGCGCAATATGGCGTCGATTCCATGCCGGAAACCGCCGAAAACGTCGCCGAGGAGTTTCAGATCGCGCGCGCCGATCAGGACGCGTTCGCGCTGCGCAGCCAGGCGCGCGCCGCCGCCGCGCAAAAGAGCGGCCGGCTGGCGCGCGAAATCGCGCCCGTCGAGATCAAGGACCGCAAGGGCCATGTGACGATCGTCGCCCATGACGAGCATCCGCGCGCGACGAGTCTGGAGAAGCTCGCCGCCTTGCCGACGCCATTTCGCAAGGGCGGCACGGTGACGGCGGGCAATTCCTCGGGCGTCAACGACGGCGCGGCGGCGGTCATCGTCGCCTCGGGCGCCGCGGTCGAGCGGCATGGCTTGCGGCCGCTCGCGCGCATCGTCGGCCTCGCCACCGCTGGGCTGGCGCCGCGCATCATGGGCTATGGCCCGGTGCCGGCGACCGTGAAACTGATGGAGCGGCTCGGGCTGAAAATCGGCGATTTCGGCGTGATCGAACTCAACGAGGCCTTCGCTTCGCAGGCTCTCGCCGTGCTGCGCGCGCTCAATCTGCCCGACGACGCCGAACACGTGAACCCGCACGGCGGCGCCATCGCGATCGGCCATCCGCTCGGCATGTCCGGCGCGCGCCTCGCGCTGACCGCGGCGCTCGAAATGAACGACCGCGGCGTCAGGCGCGCGCTGGCGACCATGTGCATCGGCGTCGGGCAGGGGATCGCGCTGGCGCTGGAGCGGGCGTGAGGGCGATTTGCGCAGGCTCGCCGCCACCGCCTTCGCTTTTCCGCGCAGACATCGCCGCCGAGCCATTGACGGGCATTCGAGCTTGGAAAACGAACTGCGCTTTGCGCAAGGATTGATCGCCCCGAACGCTTCGGTAGTGGTCCAGTTTGAAGTCGCCCGCGCGAATTATGACGCGCCCGCTTCCCGGCCGAAGCCATCCATCTTTAACGGCCCATCAACGTATTTTGTTCACTTTTTAATTGAGGCGCAAGCTCCGCGCCGGGATCGGCGCGCCCATGAATAGGCTCTATTTCGGTGATAATCTCGATGTGCTGCGCGGAAAGATTAAGGACCAATCCGTCGATTTGATATATCTCGACCCGCCATTTAATTCGAGTGCCAATTACAACGTTTTGTTTAAAGCGCCAAGCGGCGAGGTTTCCGCCGCGCAGGTCGAGGCATTTCGCGATACATGGGAATGGGGGAAAGCCGCGCGAGACGCCTATGAGGATGTTATTGCTGCGAATGGTGATGTCGCGCTTGTTCTTTCTGGTTTGCGCAAATGGCTCGGCGAGAACGCCATGATGGCTTATATCGTCATGATGACAGCGCGATTGATTGAATTGCGCAGAGTCATGAAGCCAAGGGCAACGCTCTTTTTGCATTGTGACCCGACTGCAAGTCATTATTTGAAGGTGATGTTAGACGCTATTTTCGGTCACGAGAATTTTCGTAATGAAATCGTGTGGAAAAGAAGCAGTCGTCGATCATCAATAAGTAAGATTTTCCGCAGAGCACATGACGTTATTCTGTTTTATAGCAATCAAGATGAGTACGATTTTACTCTACAATATGAAGAACACGATGAAACTCTCTTAGGGAAATATAATCAAGCTGACGAGCGCGGGCAATTTCAGCTCGTGCCATTAATGGCTAGTGGTAAGCGAGGCGGAGATACGGGACGCTAATGGCGCGGATTCGATCCGAATAGTCGCGGTAAAAGTGGAATGCACTGGATTACTACGCGAGATAAGCTAGAGGTCTATGTCGCGCAAAGTCTGGTTGCGTTTCCAGCAAAAAACGATGGAACGCCCCGTCTTAAATATTATTTAGAGCAAAACAAAGGTATACCATTATCGGATTTTTGGGAAGATATTGATCTTATTAATTCTATGGGGCACGAATCGCTAGGATATCCAACACAAAAGCCATTGGCTTTGCTTGAGAGAATTATTTCTTCATCTAGTCCAGAGGCGGTTATTCTTGATCCATTTTGCGGATGCGGCACAGCCATTGAGGCGGCAGAACGCCTAAAGCGTCCATGGATTGGGATTGACGTGACGCATTATGCAATCACCTTGATCGAAGGGCGACTCAGAAAATTGCGGGTGCCGGAAAACTCTTACGAGGTGGCGGGCCGTCCGACAGTTCTCAAAGAGGCGCAAGAACTCGCCCGGCGCGATAAACATCAATTCCAGTGGTGGGCATCATGGCGCCTTGGAGCGCAGGTGTATCGCGAAGAAAAACGGGGGGCAGATCGCGGCATTGATGGCAACATCTTTTTTCACAATGGGCCGTATGGGACAGGTCGAATTATCGTGTCAGTGAAAGGAGGCGAAAACGTCGGGGTTCAAATGGTTCGAGATTTACGCGGAGTAATCGAACGAGAGGAAGCGGAAATGGGAATAGTTGTCACTCTCGCGGAGCCGACCGGACCAATGCAAACCGAAGCCGATGCGGCGGGATTCGTTCGCAAATCAGCGCATGGCCGCATGCCAAGACTGCAAATTGTAACAATTGAAGACATGCTCGCTGGTCGAATGCCTAAATTGCCTCCATTGCCTCAACCGGCCCAAAAGCGCGCAACGGCTCGGCGTCGACAACATCCCGAACAATTGGAACTCTTGTTGCCTTTCGAGGGTGGCGGCATCAAACCGATTGCTGGGGACTATGTGGACCCGCGCTTCGATCCCCGGCTTGTAGCCGCAGACTAAACTGCCGCCCGCTGCCAGTACCCCTTCCACTGGCGGCTGACCGGATGCGTCAATGCGGCATTCGCGGGCATCAAATATTGCTCGCCTCCCACGCCTCAAGGACGCTCACCATATCGGACATTTCCCAAAGCTTCGTAGTGACGCCTGCAGCCATCGCCGGGGTGATTTTCAAGGTCTGATGGATGCGCACGAAATTGTAGTGCATGAAATAGATCGCCATCATATGCGCGTGGTTTTCCGCCTTCTTTGAAAAGGCATTCGTGAGGCGCGTCATGCGCCGATTGCCCATACGGATCGACAGATTACTGCGCTCCACAAATGACGTTGAAATGTGCTTCGGGTCAGGCTTGCCCTCGATCGGCGTCTTGATAGCGCCCGTGCATTCGGCGGGGCTGTAGCGGCCCTTGGCGCTCTCTGGCGCCGCGCCGTAGGTTTTGACCAACATGGCGTAGTCAATGTCGGCTCCGAATGCGCCCTCGATCGCCTGCAAATAGGGCTTGTGACCATCGCTCGTTAATTGAACGCGCGAGGCGAGACGCGGCGCCAGATCGCCGATGAAATTCATCGCCGCTTCGCTATCGCGACCGCCGACATAGAAGGAAGCGGCCAGCTTCGTATCGGCGTCCAGCGCAACCCAAGTCCAAATGTCTCCAGCGCCCTCAGGAGCGGCCTTCGCCGTCGCCACGTTCTTTTGCTTCGCGTAGCAAAACGCCCAGCACTCATCGAGCTGAAGGCGCTTGCAAGGAAGGTTCACAAGCACGCGGTCTTGATATTCGGAGAATGCCTGCCCCGCGTCCACAAGGAGCTTTAGGAGCGTGGTGCGGCTAATGCCGGTAAGGCGAGTGATCGCGCGCAGCGCAAGGCCCTCCGCCATCATTTGGAGGACTTGGGCGCGCTTCTCATTAGGGAGCTTGTTCATGGGCATGATAATGCCACATCATGCCCGATCGGTCAAGCATTATCTTACAGTTTGAAGGGGATTCCCTTTCAACTGTAAAAATGCTAAAGAGCATCGCCACGCGCGCCGGTCGGCCGACAAGTCACGCGTGGCGATTCCTACTCCCTCATACCAAGAGGGTGGCGCTAGCGGGGGCTGTCCCCTCGCTATTCGGACCCGAGGGGCGACCTCGGGATCCAAACTTTATCAAAGTGGCCGCTCATGTATTCTGCCCACCGGCGATTACATAGCGGCCACTT
>JBEKSH010000179.1:0-6166 GCA_049517235.1 Roseiarcus sp.
GTTGATATCGGCCGCGCCATCGGCGGGCTTGCCCCATTTCGCGCCGCCGAGCTGCGTTACGACGGACGCCCCATCAGAAGCCGCACGCCGACCGAGGCGTTGCGCGACGGCATCGTCTACCTGCCGGCGGATCGCCGCGCCGAAGGTTTGTTCCTCCGCCTCGACGTGCGGCAGAACATCGTCGCCTCGACGCTAAGGGAGCTAAGCCTCGGACCCTGGATGCGCGACGCTTCGGCGGCCGAGACGGCCTCGCAATTCGTCAGATCGCTTCGGATACGCACGCCTTCGCTGCGCCAGCAGGTCGGCAATCTGAGCGGCGGCAATCAGCAAAAAGTCGTGCTCGCGCGCGGTCTCACGGTCAATTCCGGGCTTGTCATCGCGGACGATCCAACCCGGGGCATCGACGTCGGGACCAAGGCGGAAATCTATGATCTGCTTCGCGGCCTCGCCGACGCCGGCAAGACCGTTCTGCTGATCTCGAGCGAAGTCCCCGAACTGCTCGCGGTTTGCGACCGCATTCTTGTGATTCGCGCCGGGCGCGTCGCCGCCGAACTGCCCCGCGCCGCGGCGAGCGAGGAACGGATCATGTCGCTCGCCTCTGGCGATTTCGCCCGAGCGAGCTGATGGAGACGGCGATGAAGGGGGAGCGAGCCACAGTGCCGACGCCGACTGCCGAGACCCGCGCCGGAGCGATCCCGCCGCTGTTGCGCCGCATCCTTCAGGTTCGCGAGATGACGTTGCTTGCGCTGGTCATCGGTTGCGCCATCGTGTTCAGCCTGACGGTGAAGAATTTCGGCAGTCTCGGCAACATGCTGTCCGTCGCGGACTCGCTCGTCTTCGACCTGATCATCACCGCGGGCATGACGATCGCCCTGGTCTCCGGCGGCTTTGATCTTTCCGTCGGCTCGGTGATCGCGGCGAGCGGCGTCGTTGCGGCGCAGGCGATGGTCGCCGGCTACCCCGTGCCCGTCGCCATCCTCTTCGGGCTCGGCGTCGCGGCGGGCTGGGGGCTGGTCAACGGTTTCGCGATCACCAGGATCGGCGTCAACCCGCTGCTGACGACTCTCGCCACAATGGGGATGGCGCGCGGCTTCGTCTACATTCTCACCGAAGGGCGCGTTGTCAGCGGCCTGCCGGAAAGCTTCACGGATCCGGCGCAGATCACGGTCGGCGGCGTTTCGATCCTCGTCATCGCCGCTATCGCGCTCGTCATCATCGCCGATCTGCTCCTGCGCAAAGGCGCCTGGCTGCGTCAGCTCTACTATGTCGGCAGCAACGAGCGCGCGGCGCGGGTGAGCGGCCTCAACGTCGAGCGGGTTCGAACGGTCGTCTATCTCACGACGAGCCTGCTTGCCGGCGTCGCCGGCGTCCTTTCGACCGCGAAATTCTCAGCCGCGATCCCGCTGATGGGCACCGGCGCGGAACTCAGGGCGATCGCCGCCGCGGTGATTGGCGGCGCCAGCCTCTACGGCGGCGAGGGCACCGTGCTCGGCGGCGCGCTCGGTCTCGTCTTCCTCGCGTTCATCCAGTCCGTGCTCGTCCTGCTGGATGTGTCCGTCTACTGGCAAGGCTTCATCGGCGGCGCCGTCCTGCTGGTTGCAGTGTCGGTCGATGTCCTCACGCACAAGGAGAGAGTCTGACGCTGCAACGGCGCAACTTCGCTTGACCGAGAAGAAGAGGGCGTCACGCCCGATCATAGAAAGGGAGAAATCGCATGGATATCTCAAGGAGAAACCTTCACAAGGCGGGCCTTGGCCTGCTGACGGCCTCGGCGCTCGTGGCGGCGACGCGGCAGGCCTCAGCTGCCGACGCCGTGACGCTGCACGGCGTGTCGCCTTTGCCCGACGAACGCTACGTGATGGTCACCTTCCTGTCCGGCATCGAGTTCTGGGTGCCGGCGCGCAAAGGAATGGAGAAGGCGGCGGCGCAGCTCGGCGTCCAGTCGGTCTACCAGGGAACCGAGAAATATGACGCGATCGACCAGGCGCGCGTTCTTGACCAGGTCATCGCCAGCAAGCCGGCGGGAATCCTCATGACGGCGCAGAACGCCGACGCGTTGCGGCCTTCGATCAACAAGGCGGTCGACGCCGGCATCTCGCTGGTGATGTTCGATTCGGATTCGCCCAAGAGCAAGCGAGGCATTTTCATCGCCGGCGACAATTATCGCATCGGCCGCAATGCCGGAGACACAATGGCCAAGCTTCTTGGCGACAAGAAGGGCGCCAAGCTGATGGTCGTCACCACGATCGGCCAGCTCAACATGACGCAGCGCGCGCAAGGCTTCACTGACGCCGTGAAGGCGGCCGGCATGGAGGTGGTGCGCACTGTCGAGGAAGGCGGCGGCTATGAGGCGACCTACGCGCGCACCAAGGAGGTTCTGCAGGCGGTCCCCGACCTTGACGGAATATTCGACTGCGGGTCCATGGCGCCGGGCGCGGCCAAGGCCGTCCAGGAAGCCAAACGCCTAGGCGTCACCAAGATCGTAGGGATGGATCTCGACGGGGCTCTCCTCGACCTCATCGAAAAAGGGCAGGTGGACGCAACCATGGCCCAGGGCGCCTGGCACATGGGCTACTGGGGCCTAATGATGAGCTATGTCGTCGCCCATAACATGGTCGACGCCGGCATTCCGGACTGGAAGACCGCCGGCCTCTCGCCATTGCCGGCCTATCTCGACACCGGCTCCTACGGCGTCACCAAGGACAACCTCGCAGCCTTCCGCGCCCTCAACAAGTAACACATGGCGTGACGATGTGACCCGCCGGCGCAACGCCAGCCAAGGGAAGTTTTCGCGCATCGGGACGCCCTTCGCAAACGGCCGCCAGGGCAGGCTTGTGGCGGGGGCCAATGTGCGCCGCGCGTCGGGCGAGAAAGCCGGACGCGCGGCAACGGCGCGCAGAATTATCGATCTGGACGGCGTTGTCGCGTTGGCGAACCAGGACCTGTGAGATCGCGTGCAATGCCGGCGCCCTGAGGGGCGCTTTTCGCTTTGAACTTCAGCCCCGCCCAGCGCCAGGCCCGCCGACAGCCTGCCGATCGTATCGATTGAATGAGACAGAACGGAGAGAAGCGCCGCCGGATACGACCGTTCCGAACCCTCGGCGACGGCGCCAATCTTTCGCCTGGACGAGACGTCCACAGACGGAAAGGGACGTTCGCCTCGATTTTCCGATTACGCCCGAAGACGCGCTTCATGGCGGACAAATTCATTCGGGATGGATCATCATTCTATGCGTCGGCGCGAGGCGACGCGCGCTCGCGCAACCGCGCGCAAACAACCGCGCCGGTATGCTGGGAATGTTCCCTCAGCAGAGACGCAAAGAGCGTTGCGTCGCGGTTCGCGAGGGCCGCCATGAAGCCTTCGTGTTCGCTCACTGACTGAGCCCACCGCGCATCGGAAAGATTGGCGAGGTAGCGGGCGCGTTTGATCTTCCCTGCGAAGCCCGAATATGTGTTCGCCAGAGACTGATTGCCGGACAATTCGGCGATCCTTTGGTGGATCGCCTGGTTCAATTCGAAATAGGCGGATCGCTGTCCTCGATTGTGATGCGTGACCATCGTCGCATGCATCGCCTGAAGCGCGGCAATATCCGCATCGCTCGCCCGCGCAACCGTGAGGCGGCCGATCAGGGCTTCCAGCGCGTCCATGATCTCAAAAAGTTCGACGATCTCTTCGACGCGAATGTCGGTGACCATCGCGCCGCGGTTCGGCAGCAACGTGACGAGGTTTTCGGATGCGAGAACTTTGAGCGCCTCGCGCAGGGGCGTTCGCGAAATCGACAGATCGCTGCATAGCTTCATTTCGGCGATCCAATCGCCTGGCAGCAAGCTGCCGTCGAGGATCATGTCGCGCAGCCGGGTGACAACTTCCTCGTGAAGGCTCAGACGCGGCCTCGGAGGCGCCGGGCGCTTTGGCTGTGCGGCGAAACTGTGAACCATAATGCCTCGCGACAAAGGAAGACGAGCGGCGAACCCCTGAGAGGCGAGCTATAGCGTGGCGGCGCCGGCGTGTCATCGGTCAGGCGGACGGCAAACCCTCCGAACCGCCAACGATCGCCGGGGACGCGATGGGCGCCGGCCAGCGGTGGCGAAAACCGAGGTCTTGCTCCAGCCTGCGCGCAGTCCTCAAAAGCAAATCCTCGCGCCAGGGTGGCGCGACGATCTGGAGGCCGATCGGGCAGCCGTCGCCCGTCCAGCCGCAGGGTATCGAGATGCAGGGAAGACCGACGAGCGAAATCAGATAGGTGATGGCGAGATAGTCGATCCTGCCGGCGAGCGGGCGGCCATCGATTTCCGTAACCTCCTCCTGGGTATTGGGAAACGGCATGACTGCCGCGCTCGGCGTCATCAGCAGGTCATGGCGTTCGAAGAAGCGCATGAAGGCGGCGTAGATTCGGCTGCGCGCTTCCTCGGCGGCCAGGAGGTCGTCGGCGGCCAGGGAGTCTCCCTTTTCGACATTCCAGATGAGTTGCGGGGTGAGCTCGCCACGATGGCTTGCGACCAGCGCGCCGAATTGCCGGCGCACGAGGGCGCCGCGCAGAACGGCGAAGGCTTCGCGCCCGCCCGCGCAGTCCGGCGCGCCGGTCTCGATGGCGGGAAAACAGGTTGCTACTTGGGCGAGCGCCTGGTCGAAACGGGAGCGAACGGCCAACGACATGGGCGCAACGCCCAGGTCGGGCGACGCGCCTATACGCAACGTCTCGATATCCGGAGCGCGGTCCGTCTGTGCGGCCGAAAGGCCCGGGCGCGAAATGGGATCGCGCCGGTCATAGCCGGCCATCGCCGACAGCATCAGCGCGGCGTCGTCGACCGAGCGCGCCAGGACGCCATGGGTCGCGAGCGCGTTCCAGGCCATCGACCGGGAAACGGATGGGATCAGGCCGGGCGTCGGTCGCAGTCCGACCACCCCGCAGAAGGCCGCCGGCGTGCGCACGGAGCCGCCGAAGTCCGTGCCATGCGCCAAGGGAACCAAACCCGTCGCGACGGCGGCGGCGGAGCCTCCGCTGGAGCCGCCCGCGCTCAGCCTCGCATCGTGCGGATTTGCGGTCGCGCCGCACAACCGGTTGACGCTGCGCGGCCCAAAGCCGAATTCGGGCGTGTTGGTTTTTCCAATGAGTATCGCGCCAGCCGCACGCAGACGCGCGACGCAAAGCTCGTCCGCGACGGGCACATGGTCTTTGAAGAGCAGCGAGCCATAGGTGGTGCGGACGCCGGCGGTGTCCGTGAGGTCCTTGACGGCGAACGGTAGTCCTTCGAGGGGTCGCCGAGCTGCGCCAGAACGGCCGCGCGCGTCGCTCAAGTCCGCCTCATCGCGGGCGAGATCGGCGCAGACCGTGACGAAGCTCTTGAGCGCTGGATCGTTGGCGGCGATTTGCGCGAGGCACGACTCGACCAGCTCCCGCGCACTGAGGTCCCTTCGCTCAAGCGCAGCGAGCGCCTCGGTCGCATTGAGCCGCCAAGCCGAAGCCATAAGTTTTCCTCGCGCCTTCAGAAGCTCTGTTCCTGGCGGCCTCTTGCGATTTGCGAAAGCGCGACCGCTAGCACGAGAGCGCCGCCATAGAACATGTCCTGGATGAACGAGCCGAAACCCAGAAAGATCAAGCCAGTAATTCCGGTGACGAGAAAATAAACGGCGACCGTCGACCCCCATGGGTTGAAGCGTCCGGGCAGGATGCTTGTCGAGCCGAGAAACGCGGCCGCGAGCGCCGGCAGAAGGTAGGAATCTCCTGAGACCGGATCGGCGGCGCCTTGCGTTCCCGCGTAAAACACCCCTGCAAGCGACCCGAAAAGACCCGAAGCGATGAGGCATAGCCAGCGAAGCCGGTCGGTGTGAATTCCGCTGAGGCGCGCCACTTCTCGCCCGCGTCCGACAAATAGAATCCGCCGCCCGACTGCGGTGAACTCGAAAACATACCAGACAACAGCTGCAAGCAGGATCGCATAGTAGAAGACGAGCGGAATGCCGAAAAGCCGGCGCACGATCACGAATTCGCTGAGGATAGGATCGATACCGCTGATCGTCTGTGAATCGCTCGCCCAAAGGCCGATCCCATGCAGGAACGTCCCCACGCCGAGCGTGACAATGAGCGAGTGGATGCGGAACACGATGATGAAGAAGCCGTTGACGAGTCCCACTACGGCGCCGATCGCCACCGCGGCGCCGACC
>JBEKSH010000180.1:0-6147 GCA_049517235.1 Roseiarcus sp.
CGAAGAAATTCGCGAGCTCCTCAGGCGAGGCGAAGCGGTCGATCGGCGCAAGCTCGCGCGCCACGCCGTCGAGATAGCCCTGCCAGTCTCCGCCCGTGCCAGCGGTGAGCTGCTTGGCGGTCTTGATCCAGTCGGGCGTCAGGATCAAGCCCGGATTGATGGTGTTGACGCGGATGTTGTCCTTGATCAGTTCGGTGGAGAGGGTCTTCGAGAACATCATCAACGCCGCCTTGGTGACGTTGTAGATCGGCTCGTACCAAAGCGGCTGGGCGGCGCAGATCGAGGCGTTGTGCAAGATCACGCCGCCGCCGCGCCGACGCATGCCAGGCACAAGGCCGCGGGCGAGCCGCACCGCCGCCATGACGTGCAAGTCCCAATAGGCCTGCCACTTCTCGTCTGGCGCCTCCATGATGGTTTCGTTGGAGCCGGCGCCGGCATTGTTGATGAGGATGTCGCTGCCGCCAAAGGCCCGCTCCGTCTCCGCGATCAGCGTCTTCGTCCCGGCGACCGTCGCAACATCGCACGCGACGGCCTGGGTCCGCACCTTGTGGGCCGCGGCGATGCGGTCCGCTTCCATGGTCAGGCGGTCGCCCTGGCGCGCGGCAAGCACCAAGTGGACGCCCTCGGCGGCGAGGCCTTCCGCGACCGCGAGCCCGATGCCGACACTGGCGCCGGTGATGACGGCGATCTTGTCGCGCAATCCGAGATCCATAGCTGTTCTCCTCCCGCCCGTGCAGAGCTCTGACTACACGATCGATACCATGCCATGGTCGAGGCCGCCGCAACTGACTGGAGACGCGCTTCTTTCTTGACCGTACAAATGGCTATTTCGCGCCCTGCTCCGATGTCGCGCCGCGCTCAAAGGGGGAGACGGTCGGATGACCGATTTCAATGACTTGTTCTTGCAGCTAATTTGAGAATTTGTATTTAATTTTGCGACTCGGCCTCGGCCCAAAGCGCTTAATGCGAGAATGCCCTCGCGCGACGTTGGCTCGAGATTCGCGGGTGAGCGGCGCGATGGACTCGAAGGCGATTCACCGTCAAACTGGCCGCGAAACCCGAATATCGTCGAGATTCTCAGCCCTGCAGCAAATTTGAGAATCATGGCGGGGTCATTCTCATAGTTCGCGCCGTAGTTTACGCCGCCGGCCGCATCCATACATTTAAGCGTGGCGCGACGTCTGGAGAGTAATAAATAACTAAAATATCTATGAGCAACGTAAATTGATTAGATCGTAATTGGCGGAACCGCATGCTGAGCGAATTCTGCTTTAGGGACGGCTGGTTTCAACGGTATGTGCAGAGTGCGAAATGGCGTCACGTCGAATTAATATTGGGTTCGTCATTGTTGTCGCTGCGTGTGTTCCACTCGGGTCGTTCCTCTTAGGGATGCAGTGTCAAATCAATGGTCTATGCGCAAGGTTTGCGATCGAGAATAACAAGCTTCACCGTCAGCCTGGTTCGATCCTGCATGACGACTACGGGCGCCTCGTCGCTTTCCCCGGCAAGCAACAGGTTGATTGTCCGGCTCAGACCCCGCACACCGCCGTGTTGCTCGTCTTTGGCCAATCCAACAGCGCCAATTATCAAGGACAGCGGTATCGCGCCGTCGATCGGCGCGTCGTCAATTTCTTTGGCGGGAAATGCTACCTCGCGGAATCGCCATTGCTTGGCGCGTCGGGCGAATTGGGAGAATCATGGACATTGCTCGGCAACAAGCTTGTCGCGGCCGGGCTGTTTGACCAGGTGATCCTCATCCCCGCCGGGATTGGCGCGACCCTCATCAGCCGATGGGCTGTGGGCGGCGACTTGAACGGGATGCTTGTCGATGTGATCAACGAGGCTGAGCCAGTCTATAAGGTCACGCACGTTCTCTGGCATCAGGGCGAGAACGATTTTGCAAATGGAACACCCGAAGCCGCTTATTTCGCGGCCTTCCAGTCAATTGTCGCGACGCTTAAGGCGGCAAAGGTTTTCGCGCCGGTCTATGTGTCGAAGGCCACCTACGGGGCGATCGATCGTCTCGATCCCAGCTTTGCAACCGCGCACCAATGGCGGAAGGAAAATCCGGTCGCCGCTGCGCAGACAAAGCTGCCGGACGGAAAGAGCATTTTCGCCGGGCCGGATACTGACTCCGACGTATTGCCTCTCGATCGGTATGACGGCGTACATTTTTCGGGGTCCGGGCAAGAGATATTTGCAAACCGCTGGCTGGAAATCTTGAAGCCATGAATCCCCACCGTGCGATCATCGAGCTCTCTTTCGCCGATCGCCGCAGAGGCGGTTGGAGGCGTGAACGCGCGGACATTCGCAGATGGAAGGTTGTGGCGCCCGCGGCCTCGAAGGTTGACGCGGCCATCCGAGCCGCCATAGACAAGGGCTCGCAACGGGTTCGGTAGCAAAACGGCGGCGACAAGCGCGCAGCTGCGGATCAAGTTCTTAGAACAAGTAAATAAAATCAAATAGATGGAAGGGTGGCCGAGCGGCTTAAGGCAGCGGTCTTGAAAACCGCCGTGGGCGCAAGCCCACCGTGAGTTCGAATCTCACCCCTTCCGCCATTGCGCAGCTTTACGTTATCGATTTGAAGCCGATGCTGTCGGCGATCGTTCACTGCGCCCCGATATTGGTCGTAGCTTGGCTGGGCGGTTGGCCCGTTCGCCCGCATTGATTGGAAGCCTTGAACGGAACGTTGCTTTCCCGCCTCCGCTGTTCGCCCTGTCCTTCTTCATGAGAGGGGAAGATCAATCGGCGCTCCGTCTTGTCGCCTGTCGCCCGCACGGCGGGCCGGCCGCGCCTATTCCGCCGGCGCGCCGAGCGGCGGGTGTTCGCCAAGCGTGGGCGCGGCCGGGGCGGCTTGCGCGCCGCTCGTGCGTCGTCCGGCCAGCAGCGAATCGATCTTGTCGAGATAGAAATAGACGACCGGCGTGATGTAGAGCGTGAGCAGTTGCGAAACGCAGAGGCCGCCGACGATGGCGATGCCCAGCGGCTGGCGCAATTCCGAGCCGGCGCCCGCGCCAAGCGCGATCGGCAACGAGCCGAGCAGGGCGGCCATGGTGGTCATGATGATGGGACGGAAACGAATCAGCGCGGCCTCGCGTATCGCCGCCAGCGCGTCGAGGCCGCCCTCGCGCCGCCGCGCGATCGCAAAGTCGACCATCATGATCGCATTTTTCTTGACGATGCCGATCAGCAGAAGAATGCCGATGATCGCGATGACCGACAGATCCATATGGAAATATTCGAGGGCCAGCAGCGCGCCAATGCCGGCCGAGGGCAGGCCCGAGAGGATGGTGATCGGATGGATGTAGCTCTCGTAGAGCACGCCAAGCAGAATGTAGATCGTCAGCACGGCCGCCAGCAGCAGCGCGCCTTGTCCGGCCAGCGCCGCCTGAAAGAGCTGCGCGTTGCCGGCAAAACCGGTGATGATGCTCGGCGGCAGGTCGGCCTTGCGCTCGACCGCGTGAATGGCCTCGATCGCCTGGCCGAGCGACACGTCGGGGTCGAGATTGAACGAGATGGTGACGGCCGGCTGCTGCGCTTGGCGGTTGATCTGCAAGGGGCCGACGGTGCGCGTCATCGTCGCCACTTCGTCAAGCGGAACCAGCGAGCCGGCGGCGGAGGAGACATAGATGCGCCCGAGCGCCGACGGGTCGGCCTGGAAATCGGCGTCGGCCTCCAGGATCACTTCGTAATCGTCGGCTTCGGTGAAGATGGTCGATATCTGCCGCGTTCCGTAAGCGTTGTAGAGCGCCGTGCGCACCTGATCGGTGGTTATGCCGAAGGCCGCCGCCTTCTCCCGATCGATCTCGACCTTGGCTTGCGGGTTGGAGATTTGCAGATCCGTGTTGACGTCGCGAAATCCTGGCAATTGGGCGATCGCCTTCTCCATCTGCGGCGCTCTTGAATAAAGCGCGTCGATGTCGCCCGACTGCAGCGAATATTGATAGACCGCGCGCGCGATGCGCCCACCGGTGAACTGCAGATTCTGCACCGGTTGCAGAATGGCGCGCAGGCCGGGAAGCGCCGCCGTCGCGCCGCGCAACCGCGACATCACCTGGTCGACCGGGCCGCGCTCCCGTTTGTCTTTCAGCCGGACGAACAGGAAGCCCTTATTGGTCGCGCCGCCGAAGCCGACCGCCGAGGTCACCGATTTGACGGCGGGGTCGTCCTGGATGATCTTGACCGTCGCCATCTGGCGCTTCGACATTTCGGCGAAGCTGGTGTCCGGTTGCGCCTCCGTTATGCCGCGAAGGAACCCCGTATCCTCGTCCGGGAAGAACCCTTTCGGCACGCCGACATAGAGCGCGTAGGCCGCGTAGGCCGTCACCAGAGTGCCAAGCAGCGCCAGCAGCCGGAACCTCAGCACGAAGTCGAGCGACACGCGATAACCGGTCGCCAGGCCATCGACGAACAGGTCGGAAATGCGCGAGAAAAGGCCCGCCGCCGCGCCGTGCTTGGGCGCGGCCAGGATGCGCGCGCAAAGCATTGGCGTCAGCGTCAGCGACACAAAGCCCGAGACGAGAATCGCGACGGTGATCGTCACCGCGAATTCGCGGAAGACGCGCCCGACGACGCCGCTCATCAGCAGCACGGGAATGAACACGGCGACCAGCGAGAAAGTGATCGACAGAATCGTAAAAGCAATCTCGCGCGAGCCCTTCAACGCCGCTTCGAACGGCTTCATGCCCTCTTCGATATGGCGCGTGATGTTTTCGAGCATGACGATGGCGTCGTCGACCACAAAACCAACGGCCAGCGTGATCGCGAGCAGGGAGATATTGTCGATCGAGAAGCCGAACAAATACATGAAAGCGCAAGTGCCGATCAGCGACACAGGCAGCGCGAGCGCCGGAATGATGGTCGCCGAAGCCGACTTCAGGAAGATGAAAATGACGGCGACCACCAGCACGATCGACACGGCGAGCGTGCGCTGCACGTCGCTGATCGATTGACGGATCGAAACCGACCGGTCGTTGATGACGCGCACGTCGACGGATGGCGGAAGCTGCGATTGGTAATAGGGGATCTTGGCCTTCACGCTGTCGACGACGTCGACCGTATTGGCGTCCGACTGCCGGTAGATCGCCAGCACGATGGCGCGGTCCTGGCCCGACCAAGCGGCGATCTGATCGTTCTCGACGGAATCATAGACCTTGGCGATTTCGTTCAGCCGCACCGGCGCGCCGTTGCGCCAGGCCACGACGAGATTGTCGTATTCGGCGGCATGGGTCATCTGGCCGCTGGCGTCGACGGTGACATTCTGCTTGCGCCCGCGCTGCGCGCCGACCGGCGTCGAGGAATTGGCCGCGGCGACAACGGTTCCGACATTATCGAGCGTCAGGCCGCGCGCGGCCGCGGCGTCGGGATCGACATCGACGCGGACCGCGAATTTCTGCTGGCCGAAAATCTGCACCTGCGCGACGCCGGTTGTCTGCGAAATCTGCTGCGCGAAGACCTGCTCGGCGTAATCGTCGACCTGGGTCAGGGGCAGCGTCTTGGACGCCAGAGCGATGAACAGAATCGGGCTGTCGGCCGGGTTCAGCTTCTGAAAGGCGGGCGGCGCGGGAAGTTGCGGCGGCAGCTTGCGCAGGGTCGCGGAAATATTCGACTGCACGTCAAGCGCGGCGCCGTCGATGTTGCGATCGAGATCGAACTGCATGACGATGCTGGTGAACGCCAGGCTTGACGACGACGTCATCATCGTGATGCCGGGAATCGTCGCAAAGGCGCGCTCGAGCGGTCCGGCGACCGAAGAGGCCATCGTGTCGGCGCTGGCGCCGGGCAGGTTGGCGGTAACCTGGACGGTGGGGAAATCGACGCGCGGCAGGGCCGAGACCGGCAACTGCCGATAGCCGAAAACGCCGAACACGACGAACGACAGCATCAGCAGCGTCGTCATGACCGGTCGACGGATGCAAAGTTCCGAAAGAGACATTCAACTTGCCCCTTTCTGAGGATCCCGTATTTCGACTTTCGCACCTTCGACCAATTGCAGAGCGCCGTCGACGACAACCGTCTCGTCGCCGTTCAGCCCCCTTGTCACGATCGTTTCGCCGTCTTGCGTGCGCGTGACTTCAACCGGCTGCACATGGGCGGCGCCGTCGACGATCGTGAAGACATAATTGCCGCTCTGACCAATCTGAATGG
>JBEKSH010000181.1:0-7580 GCA_049517235.1 Roseiarcus sp.
TGCTGGAGCATTGCACGCTGAGTTACGACCTGATGGAGCTTTGGCCGCTTTGGGATTTTAAGGGCGACTTGGCGCTTGGAGTGATCGATCAACGCAGCGACGAAATCGAAACCGTTGAAGTCGTACATAAGCGTCTCGCGCCCGCTCTCGAATGTTTCCCGCGCGAACGACTGATACTTACCAGCGAATGCGGTTTCGGCCACGTGCCACTCGACATCACACGCAAGAAGCTTGCGGTCTTGGTCGAAGCCTCGCGGAAGCTATAGCTGTTACGACATGAAGGTCGAAGGCCTTGCTGGCGGAGGCGCATCAATCTGCGGGTCGCCTTTGTTTCTCGGACGTCCTCTAGCGGCACGAGACATGCTGCGGAGACGGCTTCGCCGATGTGCGGATGGTCGAGGACGCCAAGATCGTAACGGGCGCAGAGGGCGGCGATCGGACGCGACTCGAAACCTTCGAGCGGCTACCTGTCCCAGGAAATCGCAAGGCCGAAGAGCTCTTCATTCCGTCGCGCAGCAGGAGCGAGGGCGTTGTAGTCGCGCGGGTGGTCCCAGGTCAGGCCGCGATAGCGAGTCATTGTTCGTCTGGCGCAAAGACAGCGCCCTGTTCGATAAGCGAGTCGATCCTCTCTTCGCTTAGGCCGGCTTCCCTAAGGACGCCGCGTGTATGCTCTCCGGCAAGCGGCGCGCCTCGATAAACCTGCGACGGTGTCTTGCTGAACCTGATCGCGAAGCCTGGCGTCTTCACCCGCCCCTCAGTCGGGTGGTCGTACTCGACCAAAGTCCCATTATGCCTAATCTGCGGATCGTCGACAAGATCAGCGTAACCGTACACCGGACCTGCCCAGATTTCGTTGTCGCGAAAGATCGCGAGCCATTCGGCCGTAGTCTTCGCAGTCAGCCGCTCACGTGTTTTGGCGAAAATCTCGTCGCGCCGCGTCCAGGAGTCGACCTCGTCCTCCATAGCGAGAAACGACGGCTCTCCGATGAGACCGCCAAATTTCCTCAGCGACGGGAATGCGATGATGATGAAGCTGTCCTTGGTGGCGAAGGCGCCATAGGGCGCACGGATATAGACATGGGCGTGCGGCTCGGCGGAGCGGGTCTGCGGCTTGCGGGCGACAGTGAAGACGGATAGTTCCTGCATCTGCAGCGTCGTGATCGCGTCGAGCATGTTGACCTCGACGAGTTGACCCTCGCCCGTGCGCTCGCGATGGAGAAGCGCGGCAAGCGCGCCCTCGAACGCGGTGTACGCGGTGACCGCGTCGACCAGATACTGCCCAGCCGGCGTCGGCGGCTCGCTGGCGCGACCGACCGAAAGCATCGCGCCTGACATCCCCTGCAGGATCAGATCCTGGCCGGGACGGTTGACGTACGGACCGGTCTCGCCATAACCGGATATCGAGACATAGACGAGACGCGGGTTGATCGCCGATAGCACCTCGTAGTCGACGCCGAGCCGCTTACTCCCGGTCTATAATTCTGCAGGAACACGTCGGCGGACTTGACGAGTTCGAGAAGCAGCGCCTTGCCGTCCGGCGATTTCAGATCGATGGCGAGCGAGCGCTTGTTGCGGTTGAGCGACAGAAACGAGACGTTGATGCGATTGCCGCGCGCGCCACCGGCGGAGACATGGCGCTGCCATTCGCCGGTGACCGGCTCGACCTTCACGACGTCGGCGCCAAGATCGCCGAGACGCTGCGCCGCGAAGGGCCCGGCCATGGCGATCGAACAATCGAGAACCCGATATCCGCTGAGAATGCCCATTGTCGCTTTCTTGAGTTAGTGCATCACCCAACCGCCATCGACGTTGATGGTCTGTCCGGTGATAAAGCTGGAATCGTCGGACGCAAGGAACATCAGTGTGTTTGCAATATCGCGTGGGTCGCCGCGGCGCTTCAGCGCCTGATGCTCGAGGATGAACCGCGTGTAGCCTTCGCGATCGGTATGGATCTTCTCGGCATCGGTCGGGAATGCGCCGGGCGCGACGGCGTTGACGGTGATCCCGTCTTTGCCAAACTCGCGGGCCCAGGCGCGGGTGAGCGAAATCAGCGCGCCCTTTGATGCGACGTAGGGAGAGAGAAGCGCCCAACCGCCAAATGCCGTGATGCTGGCGATGTTAATGATGCGGCCCCGGCGCGCAGCGCGCATGTGGGGCAGCGCCACCTGGACGCACACGATGGCGGCATCGACATTCACCCGCTGGACCGCCTGATGCTCCTCGATCGTATATTCGTCGAATGGCTTGGACGGATAGATCGCGGCGTTATTGATGACGATGTCGAAGCCGTGGACTTCGTCCGATAGCGACTGCAGTTCAATCTTGAGCCGCGCGAGATCCGAGAGATCAAGCTGCGCGATGACAAGTCGGCCACCATCGGAAGCGTCGTACGCCTTCTTGAGGGAATCGATCTTCGCCGGGTCGTTGTCGACCGCGACGACGGTTGCTCCCGCCGACAGGAATGACAGCGCCGTCGCCTGGCCAAGCCCGCCTGCGGCGCCGGTGTGGAGCAGCGTCTTTCCTGAGAAGTCCGTCATCGCTTCCATTTCATGCTTGTCGCTTGATCGCTTCCCATTGGCCGGTTGGGGCCGGGTAGTCGTCGTCGGGTTGCACAGCGATCGCGCGGATACGCCTTTCGGCGGATGCAATCTGCGCGGCGCCGTCGAGAACCGCGAAACGCGTCGTGTATGATTTTTCCTCGCCGTGCTCGAGCCAGATCAGTTCGCCGCGCTCCTTGGCGAAGGGCTTGCCCATGACGTGGTTGGTCGAGGGCTCGATGCCCAGGGCGTATTGGCCTTCCTGTAGGTTCTGCCACTCGTACTGCGCCGGAAACTCCTGTCGGTTCGTCTCGATGAGAAAGCCGAGGCCGTGACCCCCGTCAAAGGCGTCGTTGACGATCGCAACGGGCGTCTTTCCGGCCGCGTCGGCCGCCATCTCGTGCTGCCACACCTGTTCGCGGAAATTCCTCTGCGGCGCCGGCAGACGACGGTAGCCGACATTCTGCTTTCGGTAGTCGTCGCCCGCGTGAGCGGCCCAAACAATCTGGCGAATTGGGGCGAGATACCGGCTGCCCTCCGCGAGAACAGGGTGGCCGATATTGATGTGATACAAGAACATATGGGGCGTCCTGTAGAAGCCGTGATTGACGACGCGGTCCCTGACCACAAATTCGCTGGAGCCGACCTTTGCCTCGATCCGGCGGATCAAGTGCAAATCCTCTCCGAAGACAGCGGACTGCTGGACGACGCCTTCGCACCACAGCGTGCATTCGTCGCCCTCCCACGCCTCGCCGTAACCGGTAAGGCGCGCGGGGATGAAGGCGATACGTCCGTGGATGGAGCTGTCGACGGTCCTGCGATGCGGATAGTGGTAGTGATCGGCCGGATCGGAATCCATAAACAGGATGTGGTCCAGGCCGCAAGTGACAAACAGACCGGAAAACGAGCGGAGGAACGCCAGGCCGCCCTCCCCCTCGTATTCGTGCAGGCCGGGATGGCGGAAGCCGGCCGGCGAGTGCCAACCGATCGCGGCCCCTCGGTATTCGCAGTCCGCCACGTCGAGCGCTCGGTCGACGAGAACGGTGAACCGGAAGCCGGCTCCAGTGCGGAACTCGAGCATGCGGACGCCGCGCTCGACGCCGTCGCCGAGAGTCATCAAGCGCACGCCGGCAAACTGAGACAGCATGCCCGAATGCCGGGCGACGTCCCGCCGAGAAAACTTGCGCCCATACAGCTGGACCATTGTTCAGTTGTCCTTTTCGCCTTCGCTTCGGGCGCCCATTTGCGTCTTTGAATCCCCCAGCAGCTCCGAAACTGCCGCGCCGGTGATAGTGCTTTCGACCGTTAGCAAGTCCGTTTCGGCCACGTTCAATTCCGCGATCACTTCACCGTGGCGCATCACCAGGATGCGGTCGGCGACCTGGAAGACGTGGTGGATATTATGCGTGATGAACAGCACCGAGTGCCCGGCGTCGCGTACGTCCTTCACGAAGCGCAACACTCTATGCGTTTCCTCGACGCCAAGGTTGTTGGTCGGCTCGTCGAGGATGATGACCTTGGCGAAGAATTGCATCGCGCGGGAGATGGCGATTGCCTGCCGCTCGCCGCCAGAAAGGGTGCGCACGAGCGCATCCGCATCAAGCCTCTTCGAGATGCCGACGCGGCTCAGCAAGGCCGAAGCCGCCCGCTGCAGTTCCCGCAGGTCGAGCGGCGCGAATACGCCGAGGAAGCCGAGCAATACGGGCTCGCGGCCGAGAAACAGGTTGCGAGCGATACTCAGGTCGGGCGCCAACGACGTATCTTGGTGGATGGTCTCGATGCCGAGTTCGATTGCATCGCGCGCGCAGCGGATGCTGACCGGCTCGCCGCGAACGTAGATTTGTCCGCCATCAATCCGGTGCACGCCGGAAATTGCCTTGATCAGTGTGGACTTGCCGGCGCCGTTATCGCCGAGCAGTGCGACGACCTCGCCTTCCCGCAAGGACAACGACGCATTCGTCAGCGCATGCACGCTGCCGAATGATTTCGTCACGTTTTCGAGCCGGAGGACTTCCTCAGACATCGCTCTAGCTCCGCACTGCATTTCTTTGCAGCATAGCGTGCAGCACCAGCATTACGAGGATGATGGCGCCGACAAAGATGTTGTAGGCAAGTCCCGGAACGCCGATCAGCACGATGCCGTTGCGGATGGCGCGCAGCAGGAAGATGCCGACCACTGTGCCGAGAATGGTGCCGCGGCCGCCCGTCAGCGCCGTACCGCCGACGACGACCATAGCAATCACTTCCAGTTCGTAGCCGACGCCGGCGACCGGCGAGGCCGCCGAAATGCGGAACGCGCTGATCATCCCGGCGAGACCCGCCATCACGGAGGTCGCGATGAAGAGACCAATCTTCACGGCGTCGGCCGGCACGCCGCGCGCCACTGCGGCGCTGCGATTGCTACCTACGGCGGAAATCCAGTTCCCGAGCTTTGAGTAATCGAGCAGGTAGACGAAAAGAAGCATCAGGCCAACGAACCAGAAGAGCGACGCATAAAGCGTGAAAGGGCCAATTGGGAAGGCGCCGGCGAGCAAGTTCACAAACGGGCTCGGCTGATCCCAGGATTTCAGCGGGAACCCTTGCGTGATGTAGAGCGCTGCGCCGCGCACGATCAGCAGCATCGACAGCGTCACCAGAAAGGAGGAGATGCCGATCTTGGTGACGAGGACGCCATTAAGCGCTCCGATGACGATGCACACGACCAGACCGACCACAAGCGCCGGCCAGAGATCAAATCCGGCGCCCTGCACCAGCAGCATGACGATCACCGGCGCGAGCGCGAAGACTGCGCCCACGGCGAGGTCGAACTCTCCTGCCGTCAGCAGCAGCGTCATCGCCAGAGCAATAATCCCGAGCTCGGGCAGGAAGGCCAGGATGTTCGAGACATTGAGCGGCGACAAAAACTTGTCGTTGCCCACGACGAATAGGACCAGAATGATGCACAAGATCGCAAACGAAGAGACCTCGGGCGACCTCAGCGCCTTTCCCCACCGCAAGGACTTCATCCGCTTCAACCCTGCAGCATGCCTATGGCGGTCCTCCGGAAAGGGAGGCCGGTCCTGCGTCGGCCGAGGACCGCCACCTCCCGGAAGGCGTCACTTCCTGTTGTAGAGTCCGAGGATCGGATCGACGCTGGTCTTGTCGTAGAGGCTCAACGTGTGGATGTCGTAGCCGATGGGTTCGCCGGCGGCAGCAAGGCTCAACAAGGCGACCGGCATGAAACCCTGCGCCGAGGGGAACTGCCAGGCCGCGGCATTGACATAACCCGCCTTCACGGCTTCCGCGGTATCCTTGGAATTGCCCCAGCCGACCACCGGAATGGACCCAGCGCTGACGCCCGCAGCGGTGAACACCTTCTGCACGCTCGCCGCGACCGAATCGCCCAGTGCAATGACCGCAGCCGGCTTGTTGGCCACCATGTAGTCGGTCATCTTGGCGATGATGCCCGCCGGATCAGTGCCCGCGTCAACGATATCATACTTGACGCCGAGCGGATCGAAGACGCTGGCGATGCCGGCGGTCTCGAGCTGCTGGTAGCTGGCGCCTGGCACCTCTACGGGCATAAACACCCTGTCGCCAGACTTCACCATCTTGTGGTCGACGAGATATTTTGCCCAGATCACGCCGACTTCGTTGAGATCGGCGCCGACATAGGCTAGCCGGCCCGTCGCCGGGTCGTCGGTATTGAAGAAAACGACGGGGATGCCAGCGGCCTTGGCCGCGGCGACTTCCTTGGTCCATAGCCCAGGCTGGGCCGAGGTGGTGCCGATGCCATCGGGATGCGCCGCTATGGCGGAGTTGAAGGCTTCTTTCTGGGCGGCCATGTCGCCGCCGCTAAAGGAGATGTTGCATTTGACGCCAAGGCGGGCGCACGCGTTCTTCGCGCCAGCATTCCAGTCAATCCAGAACGCATCCGTCACGCCGCCGTGCGAAAGAAGATAGAACACCTTCTGGTCGGCGGCGACTGCGGGGGAAACCATCGTCGCGCCAAGCAGCGCGCCGACGGCGGCGAGGGATAGTCCGAGCTTGAACATGATTGTCCTCCCGATGAGCGAACGACGAGGTTCCTGTCGAGTTCTTGTTTGGCTAGCGTCCGACTATCGGCCCGAGTCCCCTTTGGACGAAGTCCAACTCACCACCCTTCCAGCGCTCGCCGCGCGGCGCCGTCCGCGGGGTTCATGACAACGACCGAAGCATACCGAGAGACAACACCGCCGCACTCAGCGACAATTTTGGTCGGTCGAAACGGTAGATAGAAATGATGAGCCCTCCCCGAAACGCTGGCAATCTTCTTACCGCATTACTCTGATCTAAAATACCTCATCCTGTCAAGGTATCTTGGTCTAGGCCGTCGCAGAGATCGCCTCACGTCTAGAAAAGTTACGTAATATCAAATAGTTATAGATGGAGAGATTTTAGTCTTGCCGTGCGCGAGCATTACGGTCGGAATTCAAGAGCGCCTATGGGCTTTGTGAATGGTTGAAAATGATCTATATAACATCATACTACGAGCGGCCGGATCGAGGCGCGATTCCTGGATTGTTGCCTGAATTTCGGTTGCGTAGACGCGGTGGAGAGCAAGACCCGCTATGAGTGAATCGCAAGCCCGATTGGTGCCCGTGCGCGCCACTATCGTCGAGATTGCCCGGGCAGCGGGGGTCAGCACAGCCACCGTCGATCGGACGCTCAATAATCGAGCGGGTGTCAAGGAACGCACGCGCGATCGCGTTCTGACCGCTGCGGAGCGGCTCGGTTATTTGCCGGAGCGGAGTGGCTTCCTCGCGTCACGTTCGGCGGAGACGGTAGAGATCGACTTCCTGCTGCCAGGCGGCACGAACACGTTCCTGCGAATGCTCGCCGATCACTTCGGCGCCATAGCGGCCGCGCGCAAGAACGACGCGAATATCTGTGTCCATTTGATCGAGGGCTTCAGTCCGGACGCGCTCGCCCGGAAGCTTTTCGAACTGAAGACGGTGTCCAGCGGGATCGGCGTTATCGCGCTCGACCACCCGACCGTGCGTGAAGCGATCCGCGACGTCGCGG
>JBEKSH010000182.1:0-6124 GCA_049517235.1 Roseiarcus sp.
CTTCAAGTGTTGAAATTCTGAAAATTTTCGCGCGGCCGCGGCGACAATCAGGATGTTCAGCCCCGCAGCGAGGCGGCCAGCCGATCCAGCAGAAAGCCGGTGCCCCGTTCGCGCGAGCCGTCGTCATCGTAGCCGTCGAGGAAGGCGCCCTGTTCGGTGAGCACGAGGCGCGCGCCCGCGCCCGTCGAACTGATCTCCAGGGTGGCCAGGGAGACGGAAATCTTGCGATCGTCGAGCCTCATCTCGTAGGCGTAGACGAGCCGCTGGTTGGGCACGACGTCGAAATAGACCGCCTCGAAGGTCGAGACCAGGCCGGTCGCCCAACGCCCCTTCACGCGCTCCTTCCCGCCGGGGCGCACATCCATTTCGCGTTCGAGCGCGACATAGTCGCCGCCGCCCTCGAACCAGCGCGCCTTGGCCGCCTTGTCGACCAGCGCGTGAAACACCGTGGCCGGCGGGACGTCGAAGGCGCGCTCCAGGCTGAAAGAGGCGTGAACGACGGAGCGGCCTTCGGACGCCCTGATGCGCGCGACCTCGCGCTCCAGCTTGTCCAGCGTGGTGCGCCAGCCCTCGGCCGATCCCTCGACCGCGAACCGGAAGCTCTCATCGTGAACGTCGTAGGCCTGGCGCACGGTCATGCGGGTTCCCTCGCCGTCGTCGTCGAAAGTGACGATCGTGTGGACGGTGAATTTCGTCGCGCCGCCGACCGAGACCCCAGCGGTGAAGGTCAGCCGGTCCGGCGGCGAAATCTTGCCGAAATGGCCCCTGGACCAGAAATCCTGCCCGTCCGGCAAATGCATGCAGACGGCGAAGACGCCGCCCGGGCGGAAGTCGATTTCGGCCTCCGGCACGGCGCAGCCCTCGGGGCTGAACCAGCGCTTCATATGCTCGGCGCTGCTCCATGCCTTGAACACCAGATCGCGCGGGGCGGCGAAAGCGCGGGAGATCACCAGCGGTTCGGACTTTGCGCTCGTCTTGCGGTCATTCGTCGGACTCATCACTGCCTCCATTGTCTTTCAGTTCCTTGAGATAGGCGCCCAGCCGATCGAGACGGCGCTCCCATTCGATGCGCCGAGCGTTGATCCAGTCTTCCGCCCGATTCAGCGCCTGAGGGTCGATCCGGCAGGTCCGGACGCGGCCGATCTTCTGGGAGACGACCAGACCCGAGCCCTCCAGCACCGCCAGATGCTGCATCACCGCCGGCAACGACATCGCGAGCGGGCGCGCGAGGTCGCTGACCGAGGCCGGGCTGCGCGACAATCGCTCCATCATCGCGCGCCGCGTCGGATCGGCGAGCGCCTGGAAGGTCTGATCGAGCGACGACGATTGGTTAAGCATCTGCTTTAGTATCATCGCAGGGACAGTTAAGCAATGGCTTTATTATTCAAAGGGGCGGGCGGCGCGCGGCAGGCGCCGAGAAGGGGGGCGCGGTGCCCCTTAGCTCCGGCGGAACGCCGTCCGCGAGTTCACGGCTGCGCGACGCGCCAGGTTGCGTCCGGATCATATGCGGCGATGCGCCGCGCGACATCGGCGGTGTTCGGGCCGAGGTTCTTCTCGAACACGATGCCGTCCTGGCTGACGATGAAGGTCATCACGCCGGAATCGCCGTAGGTCGCGGGGAACGCGACCAGCGCGAACCCGCCGGTCAGATGGCCGTTCGCGAGATAGTCCCTCGCGCCGCCCGGCGCGCTTTGGCCCTGCCGGGTGAGGATTCTGTAGAAATAGCCATGGAACGGCGCGCGGCCCTCGGCGCTCGCCGCGCGATAGCCCTGGGCCTCGGCGGCAACGACGAGCGGCCCGAGCGGGCTTTCTTCGCCGCCTTCCGGGGTTCGCCAGAACAGCCCGTCGTGCTTTCCTTCGGTGCTCGCGACGCGCTGTGCATATTGGCGCAGCCCGTCGCCGAGACGATCCTTGCCGGCGTATTCGCGTTGCGCCTCGACATAGGCGCGGCAGACCGCGATCGCGTTCAATTCGTTGCGGCCGATGCGACGATCGATGATCTGCTCGGCGCCCGCCTTGACGTCGAACCGCCAGCCGGCGCCCTGCTTGAGCAGCGGAATCGGATACGGCCACTCGTCCTTGCCCAGCACGATGACCGCCTTGTCCGCGCCCTCGAGGTCGAGGCGATGCGCCTCGTCATAAGAGGAGGCCAGACGCTCCCTCGCCGCTTTTTCGGCGACGACGTCGCCGGAATTGACCAGCTTGTCGGCGGCCGACCCGAAAATCGCGAGGACTTCGCTCTTGTCGCCGCTCCGCCATGCGGCGGCCAGGGCTTCGGCCGCTTGCTCGGGCGAGGAGAACGTCCTTTGCGCCACCGCGGCGGCGCCCGCCGAAGGCAAGGCGGCGCTCACGGCCAGCGCGATCGATAGGACGAGACCCGTGAGACCCGTCATCCGGGGCCGCCGCAAGGCCCCCGCCGCGCTCTGGTTCTGGCTCATCGTCGCATCCTCGCCGTGCTCGTGTCGCGCGCCGTCGCCGCTCATCGGCGCCTCATGCCGCCGCCCGACGGCTCGAAACGGGGCGCGAATCCTCTCGGCGCGAAATGCGGAGCGAAGCCGCCCGGCGCGAACGTCGGCATCGACATCCGGCTGGCGCGTCCGCGCTCGGCCTCGATACGCACGTAGGGACCGCGGCCGAACGATTCGAAAGTCGGCGGCGGACGCGGGGTCGGCGGCCCGACCTCCTGCAGCGTCGGGATCTGGTTGACGCCCGGCGCCGGCGCGGCGCTCCCAGCGCGATGAACGGCCGGAGCGGCGCCCGTCGGATAACCGCGCAGGCTCCGGCGCGCATCCAGCGAAAGCGCGCCTCCGCTGAACCGGTCCCGAACTTGCGGATCGCGATAGGGAACGCCGTGGCGATGGGTCAGGTCATGCTCCCACGCGCCGCCGCCGACCGGCGGGCGATCGCCATTGAGCGCGGTGAACCGTTCCCGATCGACGTCGATCCGATGCCGCCGCCAATCCCAGCGCGGCCAGCCCCACAGCGGCGCGACGATCGGCGCGGCGAACCAGCCGCAGCCGAAGCCGCCCGCCGTCGCGCCGCCGAAATAGCCGGGAAAATAGTCCGGCAGGTCGGCGGGATAAGGCCATGCGCCATAAACGACGGCGGGATCGCAGACCGGCACGTAGGCCGTCGTCGGGCTCGGCGGTTCGATGGTTATCGCCTCCTCCTGCGTCGCCACCGCCGCCTGGGGCGCCGAGCGAAGATTCCCGGCCGATTGGGCCTTCCGGCGCAGGCGCTGGATCGAATCCATCACCGCGCCCTGATCGGCCAGGAACGCTTCGCCGAGGCGCTCGGTCCAATCGAGCCGGCCGTCCATCATGTGCAAGATGCGCGGGAACGGAACGAGCGACTTAACGCTTGGATCCCACGTCTGCTGCGCCAGCGCCGCGGCGAGTTGGTCGCCCTTCAGCGCGGCGTCGCCCGGATCCTGCAGCCAGCGATCGGCCAGCACCACTTCAAGCGGATAGGTCGCCGCCATCAGCACCTGGGCGAGCAGCGCGTCCGGATAGAGCGCGATCGGCGCGAGCATCGAATCAAGATGCGCCGGCGTCAATTGCGGCGCGGCCTCGCTTGCCGGCGATGGCGCCGGCGACGGGCTCTGCGCGAGCGCCGCCGACGCGCCGAGAATCGCCGCCAGGAAGGCCGAGGCCATCGCGCGGACCAGTCCGGATTTCATCTTCCGCTCCCTCGCTCGGCTCGAGAAGCCGCCTGGCCGTTCAGCGAAGACGCGACAACGCGAGGCCACACGACCGACCGCTCCTCAACATGGTGAGCGTCGCACGGATTCGCAACGGCGGAGGACGGCGCCAGTCCTATAGCCAACCCTTGAACCGCCAGGCCAGGCGCGTCGCCCGTCGGATCAATCCTGCGACGCCCGGCGCGGGATAGGGCTCGTAAGCTTGCAGACGGGCGATCTTGTCGCCTCTCTTTTCGACCACGAACACCTGCTCGAACTGCACGGTCATGCCGATGCTCAAGAGGTGCTTCGTGTCGACCTCGAAGAAGCCGATGTCGCCGTCGATCGCGCTGTGGCGCAGGGTGAAGCCGGGCTTTGCAAGGCTGCTCAAGCCCCAGCGTATGCCGCGCTCGATCGCCGCGCGCCCCTGCATCCGCGACACCGGATAGTGCGGGTCGACCAGCAGCGCGTCGTCGGCAAAAAGGCCCATCACCGCGTCGATGTCCTTGGCCACGAACGCGTCGATCAGGCGATTGAAGAGATCATCGGTCTGCACGTTGGTCCCCCTCTGAGCAAGGCCCTGCCCGACTGGAAGTCGCCTCGAACGATTTTCGCGATCCTATTCGATCGCTTTGCAGGCCTGCGTCTTCCTGTTGAGAACCAGGTCCGACCAGCTGCCGCGCGCGCTGCAGAACATCGTGTCTCCCGCGCCTTTGCAGCCGTCGACCTGGATAACGATGTAATCGCCGCCGCCCAGAAGACGAAGCGTGCAATGCTGCGCGCTCTGGCTCGTATCCGTTTCGTCGTCTTCCTTTGCGCGCAACAGAATGCCTGAATCGGAGCGAATCTGTTTCAAATCGCTGAGCGCGATGGAACAACTCTGCTCGTCATTCCAACCCGTCGCGTCGTGCGATAGCGAGAGCCGCGTCACCTCGCCCTTCGCGGCGCGAAGGTCCAGCGAATTAACGAACGCATAGCCGCTTTCGCTCACGCTTGTCTTGCAGCGGAACCGTCCGCTGAGGTCCGAGAGCGCGTCGCGATCCTGCCGCAGCGAGAGCTTCAGTCGCCGCCCGTCGGAGCTTCGCCACGTTCCAGTCCAACCCGCCTCGCTCGCGGCGCCTTTGAAACTGCCGGTTTTCTTGCCGTTTTCAAAGCTGAATTCATCCATCGCGAAGCCGCCCGCGTCGATCACGCCCTCCAGACGAATCGATTTGGCCTGCCGGATATAGAGATACCAACCCGACAGCCTGTCGCCGGCGCGCTCGAGCGAAACGAATACCGGGGCGGCGCCGATTTCGCCAAAAAACGACAGCGATTGCGCGAAGACCGGCGACGAAAACAGGCCGGCGCCGATCATCGCCATGCACGTCATCAACGTCCGCATGTCGGTCGTTGACTGTTAGTCGACGCCCCCCAATGGCTGTCCCTTTGATGCCGCTGAGCGGACGTCCGCTTCAGGTCGACTCAAACGGCTTTGCCGACGCACTTGCGCACGAATGCGTGCATTTGTTCGGTATGGTAGTGCAGCCCGATCCTCCTGCCCTTCTGGCGACAGACCATCCGCGCCGCCAGCAGAGGCCGCTTGGCGCGGACGCAGGCAAGCACCGAATGTCGGCGTTCGCGCCCTACGAGGCCATGGGCGATCGCCCTGCTGCGGCAGCTCGCGATGAGCGCCCGGTTCGCCGCGCGCCTTGACATCCATCCCATCGGCGGCGGGCCCATGCGCTCGGAAGGCGCCATCGACTCGTTCGGAGCGCCGGGCGGCGGGCCCTGTTCGGTGGCGCCGGGCGGCGGCGGCGCCTGGTCGGTTTGGGCCAAAACCGGCGCGCACGCCAATGTCAAAACCAGGAGGCCTGACACGAAAATCTGTTTGAACATTTGATGATTGCCTTTTGAACTTGGCGCCTGACCAAAAGAGCGCTTCGAACTCATGCTCTGAGGTCCTAACGCGCGGGACATGAACCCGGACTGAACAAGGCCCGCGATCAGCGGATTGCGCGGGCGAGATTCTGCATCCGCGATGCATCAAACTTTAATTGTCATTCATACTTTTCGAAGAACATCCGCTCGGCTGGGGAATTTCGGAGAACCCTATGTCAACGCGAAGTTCAGCTTTCTGTTTCGTCGCCGCCATCGCTGGAGCCAGCGCAATGCTGCTGGCCGCCACCGCAGCGGACGCCGCGATGTCGCCTCCTCGATTGGCCCAATCTCCCGGCAACGACATTCAGCTCGCCTGGTGCGGCCTCGGCTTTCACCTAGGCCCGTTGGGGGCGTGTCTCGCGGGAGGCCCTGGTCCGGGATATTACGCCGGCCCGGCTTATCCCGGACGCGCCTGTCCGCCGGGATATCACTTGGGCCCCTATGGGCGTCGATGCTGGCCATCCTGACAGGCGCCAAGAACGCGCGTTCGTCGCCGCTGCGCGCCCGCAAATGGTGAGAAATAGC
>JBEKSH010000183.1:0-6107 GCA_049517235.1 Roseiarcus sp.
TTCATCCTTTGGCGTGCCGCGAGGCTACACCGCGGCGGCGGCTTTGTTAAGCGGCGTCGCCGCGCGGGCGGACAGCGCGCCTTCAGAAGCCGAGCGCCTGCGCGTTGACGCTCGCCTCGAGGCCGCCGTCGACCGGCAGATTGGCCCCGTTGATCCAGCGCGCGCCGTCGGAGCAAAGGAAAAGAATCGCCGGGGCGATGTCCGCGGCCGTTCCCGCCCGCCCGACGCGCGCGATGTCGTCATCCACGCGCGCGTCGCCGAAGATGGCCCGGAATTCCGGCAGGATCGGCGTCGCCACCGGCCCCGGACTGACCGCGTTCACCCGGATCCCGCGCGCCTTGAACAGCTCCTGATGGGCGGCGCGCTGCGTCCACAGCAACAACGCCTCCTTCGACACGGGATAGCCTTCGGCGTCGCCGATCGCATGATGGCGCGCGATTTCGGCGCAATCGGGAAAGCCTTCGACGCCGACGAGCGCCTTGGCGCGTTCGAGATTGGCCCGCCATCCATAGCCGGCGATCGAGGCGACGTTGACGACGGCGCCGCCTTCGCGCAAATGCGGCGCGGCGGCGTGCGAAAGCGCGCGCAGCCCATAGAAATTGATCGCCAGTGTCTTGGCCGCGCCGGGCGCGCCCGAAACGCCCGCGACATTGCACAAAGCGTCGAAACGCGGCGGCAGGTGCGCGGCGATCGCCGCGACCCCGGCGCTGGTCGAAAGATCGGCTTCGATGAACGAGGAAAGCAGCGGCGCGGGCATGCGCAGGTCGACGCCGACGACGTCGGCGCCAAGCTGCAGCGCGAGTTCCGCCGTGCGGGCGCCGATCCCGGAAGCGACCCCGGTTATGACGATCGTCTTGCCATAGAGCATGGTCGTTTCCTCCTCGCCTGCTGCTGGATTACCGTGAAGTCGCGCCCGGCCCGTTCGAGGCCGATGCGCCGGGCGAATCCGCTTCCTCGATCCTCAGCCAGCGACCGACCGGCAGCAGGCGCAGGCCGAGGCGATTGTCGGCCCAGCCCCACAGGCCTCTGGGCAGAAACAGCGCGAACAGCAGCGCGGCGGCCCCGAGGCCGACCAGATACCAGACGCCGGTCGCGCCGAACCAGGCCTCGATCGCAAAGAAGATCACGGCGCCGAGGATCGGGCCTTCGAACGTGCCGAGCCCGCCCACCAGCACCATGAAGATCATGTAGGCGGTCCATTGGACGCTGAAATAGGTTTTCGGCTGGAAGGTGATCGTCGTGGCGAGCCAAAGCGCGCCCGCCAGCGCGACGCCGAAGGCGGCGAGGACGAAAATGATGCGTTTGGTCCGCATCACGCGCACGCCGACCGCGGCGGCGGCGCCCTCGTTGTCGCGGATCGCCTGGATCGCCGCGCCGAGCGGCGAGCGCAGAAGGGCGAACAGCATGCCGATCAGCGCGACCATCGCGCCCAGCGCCGTCCAATAGGTGAGGGCGTGGCGGGCCTCGGCGGCGTAAGCGTTGAGCGCGATCAGCGAAGTGCCCGTTTCGCCGCGCACCAGCGTGTCGAGATTGACGAGCAAATGAGCGAGCGCGGCGACGACCCACATGCCGATCGCGAACTCGCCGGCCCTCAGGCGCAGCATGAACGCCGAAACCGGCAGCGCGAGAGCGCCGACCAGCAGGCCGGCGAGCACGAGCGCGGGATAGACGCTGACGCCGGCGTCCGCCAGGCGCACCGCGCCATAGGCGCCAAGGCCGAAGAACGCCTGCTGGCCGATCGACACCAGGCCGCCATAGCCCGCCAGCGCGTTCCACGTGACGGCGAGGATGACGTAGATGAACAGGGTGGTCAGCTTGTCGATCGCATTGGCGCCGAACAGCAGCGGTCCGGCGGCGAGGACGAGGATCAGCGCGACGGCGCCGACGATCGAGCCGATCGAAACGACGCTCCAGCGTTCGACGCGGATGGCGCTTTGGCCGCTCATGCGCGGCACCTCAGCGAGGCGAGGAACAGCGCGCCTGCGCCGCCCCAGTAAAGGCGTCCGAACAGAACGATCAGGAAGACGGCGTGGCCGGCGATGAAGAAGCCTTGCGGATTGATTTGCGCGCCAATGTTTTGCGCGACGCCCAGCACGACGCCGCCGATCAGCGTGCCCCAAAGCGAGCCGGCGCCGCCGATCACCGCCGCCTCGAAGGCGAAAATCAATTGCGGCGCGCCGGCGTAGGGGTCGAAGGTCGCGCGCATCGCCAGCGCCGCGCCGGCGAGGCCGACGGTCGCCATGGCGATCGCCGCGGCGGTCGCGTTGACGAGGCGCGCGTTTATCCCGACGAGGCCGACGGTGTCGGGGTCCTCCGCCGTCGCGCGGATCGCCCGGCCGAGCGGCGTGCGCGACAGAAACAACTGAAGGCCGCCCAACACGACGATCGCTGTGGCGAATATCAGCGCGGAAAGTTGGCCGATGTCGATGTCGTCGGTCAGCGGCCAGGAATCATAGGAGAACGATCCGATATAAGGCGCAAGCGAGCGCGTGTCGGCGCCGAATTGCTCGAACAGCAGGTTGTCGATGACGATCGACAGCCCGAATGTGCTGAGGATCGGCACGAGCAGACCCGCGCGCATGCTTCGCTCCAGGACGACGCGTTGAAGCGCCCAGCCGATCGCCGCCATCGCGGGCAGAACGACGACAAGCCCGAGAAAGGGCGATATGTCGAAGCGATCGGCGAGCACGAACAACCCGAACGCCGCCAAAATGGCGAGGCTGCCATGGGCGATATTGATGATCCCCATCACGCTGAACATGAACGACAGCCCGCAGGCGATCAGCGCGTAATAGCCGCCGAGCAGCACGCCCTGGATGATCTGGTTGAGCCAAATCATCGCGCCGCCCCGGCGCTGGCCGCCTTGTCGAGGCCGAAATAGGCTTGCGTGACCGCATCGCGCGTCAGATCCGCGGCGCTTCCCTCCAGCGCGATTCTTCCTTCCAGCATGCAGATCACGCGGCCCGCGACGCGCAAGGCGCGGGTGAGGTCCTGCTCGACGAGGATGATCGTCGTGCCCGAGGTCAGCAGCGTCCACAGCGACGAATAGACGCGCTCGACGGCGAGCGGCGCAAGGCCGAGCGAAACTTCGTCGAGCATCAGGAGTTCGGGATTGGTCATCAACGCCCGCCCGATGGCGGTCGCCTGTTGTTCGCCGCCCGACAGGGTGCCCGCGCGCGCTTTGCGGCGGGCCCTGAGATTGGGAAACGCCTCCATCACGGCGTCGAGCGTCCACGCGCCGGATCGGCCCGCGGCGCGCGCCAGCAGCAGATTCTCCTCCACGCTCATCTGCGCGAACAGGCGCCGCCCCTCGGGAACCAGCGCGAGCCCCGAACAAACCCGCTGGTGCGACGGCGCCCGCGTCACTTCGGCGCCGTTGAACAGCACGCGGCCGCCCGTCGTCGGATGCGCCCCCGCGATCGCCCGCAGCAGCGTCGTCTTGCCCGCGCCGTTGGCGCCGACGAGCGCGACGGTCTCGCCTCTCTCGATCTGAAAGCTGACGCCGCGCACCGCCTGCAACAGACCGTAGCGAACGTCGAGCCGTTCGACGGCGAGCAGGCTCAATGGACGCTCCCGCCCAGATAGGCCGCTATCACCGCCTTGTCGGCCATCACGGCGCGCGGATCGCCATCGGCGATGATGCGCCCCGCATCCATGCAGATCAGGCGTTCGGCGACCTGCAGAAGAACATGCACGATATGCTCGATCCAGACAATCGCGATGCCGCGCGCCCGCAACTGGCGGATCGTTTCGACGAGCTCGCTCGCCTCGCCGTCGGTCAGGCCGCCGCCTATTTCGTCGAGTAGCAGCACCGAAGGGTTGGCGCCCAGCGCACGGGCGAGTTCGAGCCGCTTGCGATCGAGCAGGCCCAGCGTTTCGGCGCGCCGATTGGCCAGGCGCAGCATGCCGCACAGGGATAGCGCGTCGATCGAGCGCCGGTTGGCCTCCTCGCCATGCAATTGACCGCCATTCGTCGCGGCGACGAACACGTTCTCGAACACCGTCATGCCGTTGAACGGTTGGGGAATCTGATGGGTGCGCACGACGCCGAGCCGGCAGCGCTCCGAGGGCGACAGGCCGGTGACGTCGGCGCCGCGGAAACGGATCGTTCCCGCCGTGGGGGCTTGCGCGCCGGCGAGCACGCTGAGCAAGGTCGTTTTCCCCGCGCCGTTCGGCCCGACGATGCCGACCGCCTCGTTGGCGCGCAGCGAAAAATCAATCGCGTCCAGGACCACGAGCGCGTTGTAGCGCTTGTGAATCCTGGACGTCGAGAGGATTGCGCCGTTCGCTTCAGCGGTCACGGCGTTCCTTTCCGCGGCCCGATCACTTGCCGTTATAGGCGACGAGCTTGGCCGCGATCGGCACGTTCGGATCGGTCGCGTGCTCGGTGACGACAAAGTCCAGCTTGAACTTCGAGCCGGGCTTCGCCTTCACCCATTGCGAGCCGATGATCGGTCCTGGCGAGACGTTTGGAAACGGGCCCGAGGTGAAATCGACCTTGCCGATCATCGTCAGCGTATTCAGCGCGCCCAACGCCTTGGCGACAGCCTCCTTGCTCTTGGGGTCCGCGCTCGCCTTCAGCGCGGCTATCCCGGCGTCGAACAGGGACATGCTGGCGCCCAGTTGCTGGGTCCATTGCTTGCCGGAGGATTTCTCATAGCCGTCGGCGAGTTCATCGCCAGAGACGCCGGTGAGCGAGGATTTGTACGGAAACGCCTTATGCCAATAAGCGGCGCTCGACAGGTTAAATCCGAGATCGCCAAGCGAATCGACCTGGCTTGGAAACAAGCCGGTCTTGGCGATCTGGCCGATTTTCACCATCTTCGTGTAACCCTGCTGGGCCGCCTGGCGCCAGAACGCGGCGAAATCCGGCGGAATCGGGAAGGTGTTGAAAATCTCGCATTTTTCCTTCTTGAACAGCGCGATCTGCGCGGAATAATCGGTGGTGCCGTCCTCATAGGGGCCGGGATCGATGATCGTGAAGCCCGCCTTGCCCAGCGCGGGGGCGAGATTTTCGCGAATGGCGTTGCCGTCGGCGTCGTTCGGATAAAGCACGCCGACTTTCTTGTTGGTGTCCAGGCTGTTCCACAACGACGTGTAGGTTTTGAAGAATTCGCCGCCGCCGAAGCCGAAATGATAGGTCCACTTGAACGGCGAAGGCGCGCCCGGCTTGCCGCCGCGCCCGAAATACCAAGCCTCCCAAGGCATCACCGTCGACAGGCAAGGCACCCCCGCCGCCTCGCAGGCGTCGGCGACCGGATTGATCGTTTCGGGCGTCGACACCGGCAGCATGAGGTCGACACCATCGCTGTTGATCAGCGTCTTGGCGAGCTGGCTCGCACGCGAGGGGTCCGACTGCGTGTCGCGGTCGAGGATCTGAACTTCATAGGTCTTGCCGCCGACCGTCAGGCCGCCGGCGAGCGCCTTGCGCGCAAGTTCGAGCACATAGCCGTCCGTCTCGCCAAAGCCCGCCAAAGCGCCGGTGCGCGGACTGACGAAGCCGATCTTCAGGACATTCTCCGCGCCGGCGGCGAACGCGCCGCGACCGCCGAGACTGAGCGCGAGCCCACCCGCGCCCGCGGCGAGCAATTGGCGGCGCGATACGCCCCGGCCGGCGTCCGAACGCCCATCGCCGGTCAAATAATTCGTCATGTTTCTCTCCCTTTTCTTCGTCGTTGCGACGCCTTCAAGCGCTCATTTCAAATCGGATAATGTCCCGGCAGGCTGGCCACCGTCAGCCACCGCAGTTCGGTGAACTCACGGATCGCCGCCTTGCCGCCGAAGCGGCCGTAGCCGGACGACTTCACGCCGCCGAACGGCATTTGCGGCTCGTCGTTCACCGTCGCGCTGTTGATGTGGCAGATGCCCGATTCGATCCGGCGGGCGACTTCGAGGGCGCGTTGGATATTGCCGCCGAACACCGCCGCCGCCAAGCCGTATTCGGTGTCGTTGGCGACGCGGACCGCCTCCTCGACGCCCTGGACGCGTACGAGGGTCGCCACCGGCCCGAACGATTCTTCGGAATAGATTTGCATCGCCGGCGTCACATGATCGAGCACGGTCGCATCCATCAGCGTGCCATTGGCGTGGCCACCGGCGAGTAGTTG
>JBEKSH010000184.1:0-6088 GCA_049517235.1 Roseiarcus sp.
CAGAGGGACTTTCGGCAAAGGCGCACGATATCAATGATTTGTCGCGACATAGGAATTGAGCCGTCATCAAAAGTGAGTCAGAGCCACGATTGAACGCGAAAAGGGGGTCACGATTGGAAACGAATTGACAATCGTGGTTAACCGCACGGCCCGGCCTTAACAAGACGCCAGCGGCTTGCCTGGACGCCCGAGACGGTCGCACAGCTTGCTGATCGCGCCAGGTTCATTGGCAACTTCGCCGAGGTATTCCACCGCCGCAGAGCGTCCACTTTCCGCCACCGCGATCCGGATCCAATCTTTGTGAATATCCAAGCTAACAAATCGGGTACCCGCAAAGCGCGTGCGACTTTCACTGAGCACGCGTGCTGCCATCAGCCGAGGATACAGCTACGCCCCTTACCGTATCGCTTGCGGCAACGACTCTTTAGCCTGATCCGGACGCAGCCTCATCAGTTTTCCCGACCCGTTCATAAGCCTCGATCAGATGCCGCCGCATGAGTTCGGCTGCGCGGTCGGCATCGCCGCGGATCATCTCTTCCAATATTCGATCATGTTCTCGCCAGACGCTGATCGACATTCCGGGATAACGCAGAACTTGTTCCATAGCGCGACGGAGATGCCGCCAGTGCAGGCGCATCGTCTCACCTATCAGCGGATTTCCCGAGAGGTCGTAAATGAATGAGTGGAAATCCATGTCAGCCTGCAGGCTTGCTCGCCCATCTCCGGCCACGGCCATGTCGCGTCCGCGTTCGACGAGCGCATGGCCGCGGAGGATGGACTGATTGGTCAGGCGCGGTGTGGCCAACTTGACGGCAAGGGGTTCGACCGCCGACCGGAATTGGTAGATTGCTACGAAGAACTCCGGCTCGACGGATGTGACGGTAAGGCCACGCCGTCCTGATTGCGCCAGGAACCCTTGCGCCTTCAGCACCGCCAATGCGTGCGTCACGGGCTGCCTGGAGACGTTCAGGCGCGCGGCAATGTCCTCCTGCGTGAGACGTTCCCCGGGTTTGAAGGTCCCATCGCAGAGAGCATCAAGGATCACCTCATAGGCCTGATCCCCCAGGCTCTTGGGTAGCTGCAAAAGTTCCAAGGATGTCTTTGAAGCCTTCGTCATGCCCTGGTTCACCCGAGTTGGGACTTTCGGCAACTGGTTATAGCCGTCGAGATGTCGCCAGTTCTGCTCGCCTGCAACGTCAAGGAATTGCGAGATCGAGAGACCGAGGTCGCCCGACACGCAGAATGCGCGTCGCAGAACGCAGGCAGGTCTTCGCAATCCATCCGTAGGCACTCGACCGCATTGTCGTACTTGACGCTCCAGGGCGCGGCGAAGGCGTGGAACGCCGCGACGGAATCCTTCTTGGTCTCGGCCCTCCGGATCTCCCGCAGCACCCGCTTGGCTTTCGGTTGCTGGCTGTTCGACACTGCGTTGAGAATATTGGCAGCGCGCAGCGCAAGCAAGCGCCACAGATTCTTCTTGTCGCGAGCACATGAGTTGTTCGGGTTAGGTATTGCACGAGTTGTCCGGGTTTGTGGCCCCGCACAGGAGGAGACAGGTAAATTAATTGGGGTTCTATGCCGTCTGCAGGAGCGGCCGGATGGGGTTGAATATCCATGAGAATGACGATGCAAAAGCCTGTGGCTGCTCTCGGAGGCGGGCTCGCAGATCGCCATTGATCGTGGCGGCACGCACTTGCAGCATGATGTGAGCGCCTCTTTGCGACCAGCGCATTTGCTGTTTCTTGACCATCCGTTTGGCAACCAGCGAGTTGACAGCCGACTCGCCGAGCGTGGTCGCCACCCGGCATCCGGCCCGATATCTTGCGCCATAGTCAATGATGGCGTGGCGATTGGATCGAATGTAGCTCGAAAGCTGCATGGCGAGGTGATGTAGCTGCGCAACGGCCATATCTCCGTCGCGCTTTAGCCGCGCCAATCCGCGTAGCAAGCGGTCGAGGTCGTTTGTCGCATGCTCAACACGACCGTGCCAAAGCCGGCACCTGATCGCCCGAGCCGCGCGGTCGACCCCGACGAGTTCTTCTGGCAAATGTGGACGCCATCGGATCACGCGGTCAGAGATTTGCCGAATGGGTTGGATTTTCATCGCCAGGTGGAACCGGTCGATGATGTGCACGGTCGGCTTTGGGAGCGCGCGAGGCAGTCGTTTCATGATCTCCGCGCCGTCGGAGAGGACAGCGATTTCGCCCTGTCCCTTATATCCTTCCGACTGCAGCGCCTGGAGCGTACAGGCTCGCAACGCAACGCATGTTGCGATGTATCCGCGCTCACGAAGTAGCGGCGCGGCCTTGTGAAGCGTCCGCCACGTCCGCATCGTGCGACGGCAATTTCGAAGTTCCTCGCTGTGCCAGCATCCGTTCCTCGAACGTGTGCCGTATCGATGCTGACCACGAATTCGCGCAAGGGATCGTCATGCGTCGCAAGCTCAAGCTGCGTCCTGTCGTCCTGTTCAGGCGGGTTCGACCATTGACGCTGCATCGCTTGTTTCTCAAGGCACTGGCGTCGCCAGGAAACGGCGATAGCCCTTGTTGCCGACGAGGGCCTTGTCGCCCTTCTTCAACTGCCTCTCAAGCGCGGCCAGGATTGCGGCCCTGGCGGCGGCGTCCTTCTTCATCTCATCGCGATTGCGACAGACGATGTAGCGCCGCCCGGCCAGCATCACAGCCTTGGCCTCGTATTCGACATCCTTGTTCCGCTTTGTCAGGACGAGCGGGATGAAGGGAGCGGGATCGTCGAGGACCAGCTCGCGCACGAGCTTGTCCGTGCGTTCGCGAACGCCCAGGATGTAGAGAAGCCGGCGCGCCTCGAGTTCGGCGATCGTTTCGGCGCTGATCATGCCGCGATCGGCCACGACGCAGACCCGACCGATGGAAAAGCGCTTGCGCAACCGATCGACCACGGGGATCAGGCTGCCCGTATCGGCGGTGTTCCCGGGCCACATCTCCGTGCACACCGGCCGGCCGTCGCCATCGAGCAGCACCGCCAGGATCATCTGATTGAGATCGGGCCGATGGTCCTTGGAAAAGCCGCGGCGTCCAAGGCTCTGGCCGCCGGCGCCCTCGAAATAGAGGCTGGTCGTGTCCATAAACAGTAAGCACCCGACATAGACCGCCTTCCGCAGACGGAGCGAATCTGACGAGATCTGCCTTGGTTCCAAAACTAGTCCTGTGGCAAGATCGATGTCTTATCCCCGACCAGAGATTCTCGACCGCCCGGAGCGGCGCCGACGTTTTAGCGCCGAAGAGAAGCGCGCCATATTGGCGGAGGCCTCGCAGCCTGGCGCGAACGTGTCCGATGTCGCGCGCAGACACGGTCTTTTCCCCACGCAGGTCTATAAGTGGCGGCGGCTTTTCGAACTTGGCGTGATTGGCATTCCCGGCGCGTCCGAGCTTCCGTCGTTCATCGCCTTGCAGGTCGCGGGTTCATCGCCGGCCACGCCCACCCCAGCGCAGGAAGCGTCCTTGGTCGAGCGCGGCGCGTCAACGGTCACGGCGTCGCCTGATCGACGCCATGGCGCTGGGCTGATCGAGATTGACGTCGGCCGCGGACGACGCATTCGGGTCGCCAAGCGGATGATCTGGTGGTTCTATCGCGCCCTCAAGGATTACAAGCTCGTCCCAAGTCCGGAACAGGCCCAGGTCTTGCGCGCCCGCTTCGACCGCATTTTCAACCGCGCCAGAACCGGCTACGCGACGCTCGACAGCTTGCTCAGACGCCTGTTTCGCAACAAGGACGAACTCTTGCGCGTCCTCAAGCGGCCGGAAATTCCGCTCAACACCAACGCCTCGGAAAACGACATCCGCGCCTTCGTCACGAAGAGGAAAATCTCTGGCGGAACCGTCTCCGACAGGGGCCGCGACGCCCGCAACATCATGCTCGGCCTCAGCAAGACATGCATGAAGCTCAAAGTGTCATTCCGCCATTACATCGGCGCACGCTTGGGAATCGCGGGACAAACAATCCAGCCCCTGGCCAACCTCATCCGAACAGCCCCCGCTTAACACCAGGGCGGCTTGCTCGGAAATTTGCCCCGGTCACGCGCAAGGCGGCCGCAACTGTTGAAGATCAGCCTAACGCTTCGTAGCTCCAATCACCCCAGTCAATTTACCGGTGTCCTCACTGGTAGGGCTTGGGAGGGCTTGGGAATTACAAGAAATCTGGTACCCGTCATATATCGTCTAAAGATTCGCTTTGACCCAGGTGCCCCACATCGCCCCAACGATCCAGGCGCCAGACGTCATTTTCATAAGTGAACCTATTGAGACTGGCGTTGACGATGGCGAAGGCTCGGGAACCGACATGGGGCAAACCCATGACGTGGCGATAGAGACCATCCAACACGCCGCCATGGGTCACGACCACAATTCGCCTATCGGGATACCGGTCAGCGAGTTCCTGCAGGCACTCGAGATTCCGCAGAAAGCACTCTTCCGCGCTCTCGCCGCCGGGAATTGCGTAGGTCACACTTTCATCCTCGTATCGGGCATACACATCCGGGTAGACCGACTTTGCTTCACTGCGGGTCAAACCTTCGAATATCCCGTACTGCCGCTCTCGCAGCCGAGTGTCGACGATGACGGTGTGCCCGGTCCGCATCGAAATGTATTGCGCGGTCCTCCGGGCACGACCTAGGTCGCTGCTGATCAGCGCGGCGAATGATTCCATCCGGAGTCGCTCGGCGAGCGTCCTTGCCTGGGCTATGCCATCCGCGTTCAGCGGACTGTCCAAGTGGCCCTGGATCCGGCCCTCTCGATTCCAAGCGGTTTCCCCATGGCGAACCAGAATGAACTGCGTTGCGGTCACGAGCGGCGGACGATTTGGAGGAGAAACATCGAAGGACAAGAATATCTCAGAACTTACGAGGGTCAAACTCTTTGCGGCGAAAATCTCCAAGCGTTGATCTTGGTTGGATCGCCGGATCATCTCATTCGACTGACCAACCGATCGAATTGCGCTCCAAGCGCTTGTCGGAAGTTGACATGCTCTGTGGTTTGTCATGCTGGCGCCGGCGGAAACTCAAACCCTCCGCGGAAGCGCCTTGCAGGTGATTCCGTTTTCGCGTGCTATTTTTTCCCGACCTGAATACCTGCTTCCTTTTCATAGCGTTTGACAACAGAGGTGAAATTGTCTTCACCCAAACCGCTCTCCGTCGCCTCGCGATAGAGCGCAGCGATCACGGGGGCAAGCTTGGTGGCGTATTTCTCGCCCTCGGCCAACTCGAGAATAAGATTGAGATCCTTCAATGCCAAGCTGGTCTTGAAGCCGGGATGATAGTCACCCTGAATGACATTGGGAAAGGCGGAGATGAAGTGGGCTGAACGACCGCCCGAAACCGACAGTATCTCATAGAGCCGTTTGGGTTCCATTCCGCACTTCACGCCCAGAACAAACGCCTCAGCGGCGACGGCAATGTTGCCGATCGACATGAGGTTATTGACAAGTTTCACCGTCTTGGCAGAGCCGATGTCGCCCGTACGGTTGATCTTCCTGGCAAGAATTTCCAGCAGGCCAAGATGCTTGTCTATCAGGGCATCCGGCCCGCCCACCTGGAACACCAGTTCGCCCTTGAGAGCCTGGGGTGGCTCCCCCGACAGCGCCACATCGAGCACATCGATGCCGAGGGCGGCAGCCTCCCGCGCCACGTCCCGGATGGTATGTGGGTCAATGGTGCTGGTCTCGATGATCGTCGTACCCGGCCGGGCCTTCGCGATCAGGCCGCCGCTGCCGAGGAACACGTCTCGGACAATCGCGGGATTTGGTAAGGATGAAACAATGACGCGGGCATGCTGGGCAACCTCTGCGAGACTCGACTCGACTCCAGCGCCGTAGCCGGCGGCCGCCTTGGCCGCAACTGGCGACACGTCGAATCCGACGACCTTGACGCCCTTTTCGAGCAAGCGCCGACACATCCCCCCGCCGATGTTTCCAAGGCCGATCAGACCTACCACTGCAGTCATGATTGTCTCCAATACATCCAAATGGATCAACGGCTCGTCGAGGCGGCCGTCGGAGGGCCACTCCGGGCGCTCTGCGCTGCGTTGCGTGCGAATGAGCGATTGCCAGGGGCGTG
>JBEKSH010000185.1:0-6049 GCA_049517235.1 Roseiarcus sp.
TAGAGCGCGACGTCGGCGAGCGCGAAATTCGTCGGTCCTGAAATCGTTCCGCCGGGGCGCAAATGGTCGGGGCGATAGTGAAGCCGGAGCCTCGCGCTCATCGGCCCGGCGGCCTCGATGCTGTAATTGCGTCCGAGCCCGAGCTGCGGGAATTCCTTCGTGAGAAAAGCGGTGAGATTCTCAACATTGAAGATGGCGTGCTCAGAAGGGCGATCCATTTGACGATTCCGGGCGGGACAAGCATGATGAGCCATAACGCCATCGCCGACGCAGCGCCATCGCCACCAAGCAGTCGAACGGCCGCGGCGCGTATCCCCGCGTCCGGCCGCCGCCGCCCGCGGCGCATCAAGGAAGCTTCGCGCCATGAGCCCTTCGCCAAGCCAAACCGCCGCGCCCGCGCCCCTGCTGCGGCGCCATGACGCGGCGGGCGTTGCGACATTGACGCTCGACAACCCCGCCTCCCGCAACCCTCTTTCCTCGGATATGCTCGCAGCCTTGAACGAAGCGCTGACCGATATCGCCGGCGACCAGAGCGTGCGCGCCGTTGTCGTCGCCGGCGAGGGACCGGCGTTCTCGTCGGGACACGATTTGCGGGAAATGGCCGCCCATCGCAATGATCGCGACGGAGGTAAGGAATTTTATGAGCGCTTGATGCGCGCCTGCGCGCAAGCGATGCAGGCCATCGTCGAATTGCCAAAGCCGGTGATCGCCGCGGTCGAAGGCGTCGCCACCGCCGCCGGCTGCCAGCTTGTCGCCGCCTGCGACATGGCGATTGCCGGAGAAGGCGCGCGGTTCGCGACTCCCGGCGTCAATAACGGTTTGTTCTGTTCGACCCCGCTGGTCGCCATCGCGCGCACGATCTCGCGCAAGCACGCGATGGAAATGGCGTTGACGGGCGAACTTTATCCGGCCGCCGAGGCGGAGCGCTTCGGCCTGGTGAACCGCGTCGTCCCGGCAGGGCAAGCGCAGGCGCAGGCGCAAAAACTCGCCGCGCGCCTTGCGACGCGCTCGGCGGCCACTTTGGCCATCGGCAAAAAGGCGTTTTACCAGCAGGTGGAGCTGAACCTCGCCGACGCCTACGCGCTCGCTTCGCGCGCCATGGTGGAGAACCTGCTCCATCCCGACGCCGGCGAAGGCATCGGCGCCTTTCTCGAAAAGCGGCCGCCCCAATGGGAGGGCGGATGAACCACGATTCGTACCCCGATTCCTATATCCGCGGCATTCTCGGCCAAGTGAAGACGATCGCCATGGTCGGCGCCTCGGCCAACGAAGCGCGGCCGTCCTATTTCGTCCTCAAATATCTGGCCGGGCGCGGCTACACGATGCTGCCGATCAATCCAGGCCTGGCGGGCGGGACGATCAATGGCCTCAAGGTCTATGGCTCGCTCGCGCAGGCGCCGGGCCCGATCGACATGGTCGACATATTCCGCAACTCGGAGGCCGCCGGCGCCGTCGTCGACGAAGCGCTGGCGCTTGTCCCTTTGCCGAGCGTGATCTGGATGCAGCTTGGCGTGCGCAACGATGCGGCGGCGGCGCGCGCCGAGGCGCGGGGCGTCAAGGTCGTGATGAACCGCTGCCCGAAAATTGAATACGGACGCCTTTCCGGCGAGATCGGCTGGAGCGGTGTCAATTCGCGCGTCCTGTCGGCGCGCAAGCCCGTGCGCGCCGGCACGGGATTTCAAAAGCTGACGATTGAGCGCTGACCGGGCTCCAGCCGCGCGCGATTCTTCGCATTTTTTCGCCCAAGCCACCCGTCCAGGAGCCCGGCGACCGGCGCGGCGGTTCGCGCCGAAACGCCGGAAAAATCGCAATTTCATTGACTTTGCGCGAAATGACCGTATAGCTGCCCGCGTCGTGAGCCCTTGCGCGGGTCCGGCGTTGCGTGGCGCGAAGAGCGCGCCCTCTGATCAAAGCGCTATCGGCGCGCGGCGCGCCTCCAGCGCCCTAAGCGCCCCATCTAGGCAGAACAAATGAAGTTTAATGAACTCGGCCTGAGCGAGAAAGTGCTCAAAGCCGTCGAATCGTCGGGATACGACACGCCGACGCCAATCCAGGAACAAGCCATTCCCTACGCCCTTGAAGGGCGCGATGTGCTCGGGATAGCCCAGACCGGCACCGGCAAGACTGCCGCCTTCACCCTCCCCATGCTGTCGCGGCTGGAAAAGGGCCGCGCCCGGGCGCGCATGCCGCGCACGTTGATCCTCGAGCCGACGCGCGAACTGGCGGCACAGGTCGAGGAAGCCTTCGCCAAATACGGCGTCAACCACAAGCTCAATCTCGCGCTGCTGATCGGCGGTGTGTCGTTCGGCGATCAGGAAGCGAAGATCACGCGCGGCGCCGACGTGCTCATCGCGACGCCCGGCCGCCTGCTCGATTTTGCCGAACGCGGCAAACTGCTGCTGACCGGCATCGAGATTCTGGTCATCGACGAAGCCGACCGCATGCTCGACATGGGCTTCATTCCCGACATCGAGCGCATCTGCAAGCTGGTGCCGTTCACCCGCCAGACCTTGTTCTTCTCGGCGACGATGCCGCCGGAAATCACCCGCCTCGTCGACACGTTCCTGCACAATCCGATCCGTATCGAAGTCGCCCGCGCGGCGACATCGCCCACGACGATCACCCAGAGTCTCGTTCGCTCGGGCAGCTCGCCGGAGGAAAAGCGGGCGACCCTTCGGCGCCTCATCCGCACCGCCGAGAATTTCAAGAACGCGATCATCTTCTGCAATCGCAAGCGCGATGTCGCAGTGGTCTATCGCTCGCTGGAGAAGCATGGCTTTTCCGTCGCGGCTCTGCATGGCGATCTCGACCAGCGCGCGCGCATGGCCGCGCTCGATTCGTTCCGCAACGATACCGTGCAATTGCTGGTGTGTTCGGATGTCGCGGCGCGTGGGCTCGATATTCCCGACGTCAGCCATGTCATCAATTACGACGCGCCGCACCATCCGGAAGACTACGTGCATCGGATCGGGCGCACGGGCCGCGCGGGCAAGCTTGGCGTGGCGCTGACCATCGTTACGCGCGCCGATGCGCGCGCCATCGATGAAATCGAAAAGCTGGTCCAACACAAGATCGAATACCAGGTCGGTGGCGAAGAACCCGTGGCGGAAGAGGCGGCGGCCGAACCACGGGAGGAGCGCGGCCATGCGCGCCGCGAACGCGGCGGCCGCTCCAGCCGAGAGCCTCGCGAGCCGCGCCGTCATCGCGCCGAGCGGCCCGCGCGGCTCGTTGCTGCTGACGTCAGCCAGGAGCCCCAAAGTCAAGAGCCTCGAAGTTCAGAAGCCCGGCGCCCGGAGCGCCATCGCGCGCCGGAACCCGAGAAGAAACAGCTTGTCCAGGCCAAATGCGATGCAAGCGGCCAGCGCGAGATCCCTCGTTCTCGTCAGCCGGTGCGGCCGGGCGACGCCGCGCGCCCGCGCCATGAGAACGCCGCGCCTCCTCGCCCGCACCGCACTCACGAGGATGCAGGCGGGCCGATCATCGGGCTGGGAGATCACGTGCCCAGTTTTCTCCTGCGCCCCGTTAAACTGCGCCCCGTCAAGGTCGAGGCGGAGGAATAGCGCTCGCGGGCGCTCAGTTTTTTCGCGCGGTCTTCGCGCGACCGGTCGGGCGTTTTGCTTTTCCTGGATTGACCTTGCCAACTTTTGCTCGCGCGGCGCGGCGCGCCGCTTCCATCGCCAGCTCGCTCCATCGTTTGAGTTCGTCCGCGTCGTCGTAGGCGCTGGCGGCAAGGCGCCAGAAGTTCACCTTCACCGGCCGCGTATGACCCTGGTAGATGAATGGCGTCGACCCGGCTTGCGCAAACAGCGTCTCGGTCTCGGCGTCGGACTTGAGATAGACTTCGCCGTCCATCTCCATGGCGAACATCATTTCCTCGGCGTAGACGCCCTTGCCCCCGAACATCCGCTTGACGACGACGGAGCCAAAGGGCGCAAACAGCTCCTTCAGCCCTTCGGCGTCCATGCCCCGCCTCGCTCAGTCGCCGACCGGCAAAGCCTCGGCGTCGGCCGGCGTGATCGCGACGCTCTCGCCGCAGCCGCAGGCCGAGGTCTCGTTGGGATTGACGAACACGAAGCCGGCCGAAAGACGGTCGGTCTTGAAGTCCATGCGCGAGCCGAGCAGGAACAGCACCGCCTTCGGATCGATCAGGACGCGCACGCCCTTGTCCTCGATGATCTCGTCATGAGGCGCGGCGGTTTCGGCGAATTCCATCGTATAGGACATGCCGGCGCAGCCGCCGTTCCTGACGCCGACCCGCAGGCCGGCGATCGGCTTGTCGGACGCCGCGATGATTTCGCGCACCCGGGCGGCCGCCGCTTCGGTGAGCGTCATCACCTTGAATCTGGAGCTTATCGATCCCATCGGTCTCTCCTTCAACCGGGTTCAAGGCCCGGCGAATTCGCTGTCAATATAGCAACGGCCGGCCGGGATTAACAGGGCTCGTCGCGGCCGCGGCAGGGGATCGATCGAGGCGTCCGGCCCCTACCGATCTTCGCGCGTATGCCCTAGACATGGCGAACGACGCGCTTCGCCTCCGGAAAACACGCCCATGTCGAATTCGCCGCCAATCGGCGCCGCGCCCCAGCAGCGCCCTGACGCCAGCGCCCTGCTCGCCCGCATCGCCGAGGCGCTGGAGCGATTGGCGCCGCCGCCGCCGCCCGCCCCCGATTTTGGCGCCGCCGACGCCTTCGTCTGGCACGCCGACGAAGGCCGCCTCGCCCCGGTGGCGCGCGTCAACCGCGTCGATATCGCGCTGCTGCGCGGGATCGACCGCGTGCGCGATTCGCTGATGCAAAACACCGAGCGGTTCGCCAGGGGACTGCCCGCCAACAACGCGCTGTTGTGGGGCGCGCGCGGCATGGGCAAGTCGTCGCTTGTCAAGGCGGCGCACGCCGAGATCGTCCGGTCGTCCGGCGCGCCCGCCCTGAAACTCGTCGAGATTCATCGCGAGGATATCGAAAGCCTGCCGGGCCTGATGGCGCTGCTGCGCGATGCGCCTTTTCGCTTTCTGGTATTCTGCGACGATCTTTCGTTCGACGGCGACGACGCCTCCTACAAGTCGCTGAAGGCCGTGCTGGAGGGCGGCATCGAAGGGCGCCCGGGCAATGTGCTGTTCTATGCGACCTCCAACCGCCGTCATCTGCTGCCGCGCGACATGATGGACAACGAACGTTCGACCGCCATCAACCCCGGCGAAGCGGTCGAGGAAAAGGTCTCGCTGTCCGATCGTTTCGGGTTGTGGCTCGGCTTCCACCGCTGCAGCCAGGACGAATATCTCGCGATGGTGTTCGGCTATGCCGATCATTACGGCCTCAAGGCGCCGCGCGACGAAATGGCCCGCGACGCGCTCGAATGGGCGACGACGCGCGGCTCGCGCTCGGGCCGCACGGCCTGGCAATTCACTCAGGATCTGGCCGGACGTCTTGAGCGCCGGATCGACGAGTAAGCGCAAAAGCGGCGGGCCTTTCTTTGGACCCGCCGCTTTCCCTTCATGCCCACAGACCAAGCGTGTCTCGCGGTCGGCCAGCAGGCCCTCTCGAGGTCCAGACCGCAGGGCTGGACGCGATTCCCGTCGAAAATGCTAAAGCCCGGCGAGATAACTCGTGGGATCGACGGGCGTCGAACCTTTGCGCAGTTCGAAGTGCAGCTGCGGCGAGGATACGTTGCCGCTCTGGCCGGACTTGGCGATGATCTGCCCGCGCTTGACCGCCTCGCCGCGCTTGACGTCGAGTTCGCCATTGTTGGCGTAGGCGGAGACAAAGCCGTTGGGATGGCGGATCAATATCAGATTGCCATAGCCCTTCAACTCGCTGCCGGCATAGGCGACGACGCCGGCCTCGGCGGCCTTGACCGACGTGCCTTCCGGCACGGCGATATTGATGCCGTCGTTGCCGCCCGCCTTGAAACCCTGAATGATGCGGCCGCGCGCCGGCCAGCGGAATTCTGGCGTGACGCCCGCCGCGTCGGCCTGGGTGCCCGTCAAAGCCGGCGCGGGCGCCGGAGCATCGGCATGGACGCTGCCGGTCGGCGCGGTGTCGGGGACAGAGGG
>JBEKSH010000186.1:0-6022 GCA_049517235.1 Roseiarcus sp.
AAGAGTGTCGGCATCCAGTCGAGATGCGACATGATCTCGTTGGACACGGAGCCGGGCTTGATCTTCCCAGGCCAGCGAACCATCGCCGGGACACGGAATGCGCCTTCCCAGTTGGAGTTCTTCTCGTTGCGGAAAGGCGTCATCGCCGCCGCCTCCTTTGCGCACCCGCGCGGTCACGTCCTTGAATGCCTCGCCGGGAGGCTGCCTCGGTCTAGGTGGCGAGCGTCAGGGGCTAATAGGGGAGCGGAGAGCTCCCCGGCATTGTCCCGCCAGCCAACGCCGCATACCGCGCCGAGGCTGATCCTGCGTTTGCGATTTCCTTCTTCTGGTTGCATTTAAGTCGGCTTGTGGTCGATCTGCGTCGAGGTTCGACGAGAGGGCCACGTCAGTCGTAGGGTCAAATCGTCGTTCGTACGTGCGGCTCTCGCCCGTAGAGAGAGACAAGAAGGACGATCACAGCGCCAAGCGTCGCCTCCACCGCGGAAGGCGCGAGGCCAAGACCGATGAGCAGCGTGTTGATTTCGATCAACACCACCGCGCCGGCGATTGTCCCGACCAGACTGCCGCGACCACCCACGAGCGTCGTTCCGCCTATTACGACTGCGGCGATGGTCTGAAACAGATAGGGCTGGCCTACGTCGCCGTAGGCCGAGCCTGTGAAGCCGAGAAGAAGGATTCCGGCAGCCGCTGCGAAGAACGCACTTAGTGCGTAAGTGATCGTCCACATGGCGCGGACATCGATCAGGGCAAGCGGCGCCGCTGTCGGATTGCTTCCCAACGCGTAGAGGCGCCTACCGAATGGCGTGCGCGCGAGCACAATGACGACGACCGTCGCGAGAATGAAAAAGGATGGCACTAGCCACGGTACGGGCAGGGGCCCGACACTTCCGCCGATCGAGACGAATTCCGTGAGGACGGCAGGCGCGGAGCCCGTCGGGAGCCCTCCCGTCCACAGCAAGACCGCGCCTTGGACGGTGGTGCCCACGCCGAGGGTGACGATGAGAGGGTGAATCGAGAGCGACGAGGAAAGCGCGCCATTGAAGGCGCCGATGGCGGCCGAAAGGACCGCGACGATGAGGCAGACCACCACGAAATTCATCTGGTAGCCGTTGAGCTGCGCGGCGACAACATTGGCGAAACCGATCACAAAGGGGATGGAAAGATCGATGCCACCAAGCAGAACGACCATCGTCTGGCCGACCGAAGCTACGGCCACGAATGTCGCGAGCACCAGCATCGATCTTATGGAGAAGGCCGTGCTGTAGCCCTCGATCAGAAGCGACCCGGTAAGGTGGAGGCCGAGCGCGAGCAGCAGCGCGCCGAGCGTTCGCTTCGCTGTTGGGTCCAGCCGAGGGAGCACGCTCATGTCAGGCTCTTTCGCGCCGCCCGGCTCGTCAGCGCGTTCAGCGACACCGATACGACGAGGATCGCCCCATAGACCGTTCTGAGAATGAAGCTCGACACGTTGAAATAGGTGAGCGCGCTCTGCAGCAGGAAGATCGCAGCCGCGCCGACGACCGCCGCGATGAAACCGCCGCGCCCGCCGGCCAGGCTGACGCCCCCGAGCGCCACCGCCGATATCGCGACGAGAGTGAAGGTCGGGCCGACCGTCGGGTCGGCCGAGCCGATGAGGCCGGTCAGCATCAGCGCGGCGACGCCTGCAAACACCCCGCCGAGAACATAGGAAAGAAAGCGTATCAGCGAGACCGGCACGCCCGCGGTGAAACAGGCGCGATCATCGCTGCCGATCGCCATCAGCCAATCATAGACGGTGAAGCGCTTGATCAACAGCCAGGTCGCCGCCATCCCGGCCAGCGGCACGATGGAGAATGACCCCGCCAGGCTCTTTATCCATGCGGGGGCGGCGCCGGCCGGCTCCGGCAGCAGGGTGAGCGTCGCGCCATTCAGGACCAGGTAGGTTCCGAGCGTCGCAACGATCGGCTGGATACGAATGACGGTCGTGAGGATCCCGTTCACTGCGCCGACCGAGGCCCCGATCCCAAGAGCGGCGACGACAACGATCCATGGCGACGAAACGCCAAGATCGGTCATCAGCGTCTTGACGACCACCACATTGATGAAGCCCATCAGCGGCCCGATCGATACGTCGATGCCGCCCCGGCCGCCCAGGATCGACGGCATCGAGGCGATCGAGGCAGCCACCAGCGGTCCGGCCAGGCCGATCACCGTTCCCCACGCGCCGGGCGCCAACCACGCTGGATTGAGGATTGCATTGACGGTCAGCAGCACAAGAAACAGCGCCGCCGCAAGGCCTGTTTCGCGGCGCTCCGACAGGTGCGAAACCAGGAGCCGCCGGGACTGCGCAGCGCCACCGACCGGGAAGCTCGCACGGCTCATGCCTGCCGTCCAAACATTGCGGCGATGACGGTTTCGCTGGTCATCGCCGCGCCGGAAAAGCGGGCGGCGAGCCGCTGCTCGCGAAACACCAGCACCCGGTCGCAGAGGCGAAGGATCTCCTCGATCTCCGATGACAGGACGACCAGCGCCATGCCCTCGTTGCGGGCAAGCTCGCGAAACGTCCGGTAGAGCGTTTCGCGCGTCCGCTGGTCGACGCCGCGCGTCGGATCGTTGAGAAGAAGGATGCGCGGTTCGCGCGCCAGCCAGCGTGCGAGAAGCACCTTTTGCTGATTGCCGCCGGACAGAGCCGTGATCGGGTTCTCGCCGCCCGGCGCGACGATCGACAGCCGCTGGCGGTAAGTCTGGAAGCGGCGCCGGCGTTGACGCGCGCTGATCAGCCCGAAGCGTATATCGCGGCCCAGCGTCACCATGGCGAAGTTGTCGAGGATCGAGAGCGACGGGAAGATGCCGTTGGTGCGACGGTCCCGAGCGAGATAGGCGACGCCGGAGCGCGTCGCCTGACGAAAGCCGGTGACGGCGACGGCGTCACCACCTGCGACGCGCACGACCACTCGCCCACTCGCCGCCCGCCGCAAACCGGCGAGAATCTCGAGGAAAGCCTCCTGCCCGTGACCGTCGAGACCCGCCAGACCGATGATCTCGCCACGGCGCACCGTTTCGTCCTGCCTCTCCGCTCCCAGCATCAACGACACGCCCTCGACTCGCAGGCGCTCTTCAACGTCCATGAGCAAGCTCCTCGGCGGCCGCCGGCGCCATCAGCCGCAACAGCAGCTCGGCGGTCACCCCGGATCTCTCCAGCGTATCGACGACGCGTCCGTTGCGCAGGATCGTCACCCGGTCGGCAAGCCGCAGCACCTCGTCCATTCTATGCGAGATGAATAGTATGAGTCCCCCGGCGCGAACGTGGCCCTCCATCATCTGGAACACCCCCTCGCGATCGGGCAGGTCGAGCGCGGCGGTCACTTCATCGAGGATTAAGATCGTCGGCCGGCGCGCCAGAGCCCGCGCGAGCACGACGAGTTGGCCGACGGCGAGAGACAGGGATCCCGCGACGGCGTCGAGGTCGATCGGCGTCCGCGTGATGCGGGCGAGCATCTTCGCGGCGAGCCTTCGCCTTTCGGCGCGCGGCGCCCGCCAGCCAAACGGCGCGCCCATGCCGACAAGGATGTTGTCGGTCACCGAGCGATCCGGCGCGAGCAGCACTTCCTGAAAGACGGTCGCCAAACCGAGCGCCTGAATTTCCGCCGGTCCTTCGCCGGCGATCAACCGCCCGCCAATCCGTATGGTTCCGGCGGATTGTCGGACGACGCCTGACAGCAGCTTTACGAGCGTGCTCTTGCCCGAGCCGTTCTCGCCGAGGATCGCGTGGATAAGGCCTGGCGTGAAGGTCAGCGTCACGTCCTCGAGGGCAACCGTCTCGTCATAGCGCTTGGAGAGGCCCTTGACCTCTAACATTGCCGGCTCCGAAGCCCTCGATCCATCTCAAGGTTCGCGGGACCCACCGAGGAGATTCCATCTTGCCCCGCACCGCAGATCAGCGTGCAGGTCCGAGAACCCTTCGGCAGCACGAGCTTGCCCGATCGAAGAGCGGCAACACCTGCCGCGCCACTGAGGTCGGCCGCGATGCCGAACTCGAACCACAGCCAACGCGCGGCCGCCAACATGTCCGCATCGGAAATAAGGACGATCTCGTCGACGAGTTCCCGCACCAGCGCGAAGATACGTTCGTCGGTGCGTCCGCAGGCCATTGTCGCAACTTGCGTCGTGACCGACGGCAGGCTGACGACACGCTTCGCCGCGAGCGAGGCGCTGAGCGTAGGCGAGCCTTCCGGCTCAATTCCGATAATGCGAATGGCGGGCTTCAGCGCCTTGAGCGCCACCGATATGCCAGCAATCAGGCCGCCGCCCCCAATCGCGACGAGCACGACGTCGATCTCCGGCAACGCCTCGAGAAGCTCCAAGCCTATCGTCCCCTGCCCGGCCACCACCGCGGGGTCGGCGAACGGGTGGAAGTAGGAAGCGCCGCGTTCGGCGGCGAATGCCCGCGCGATCTGATTGGTGACGTCCCATATTGCGCCTTCGATCCGCACGGTCGCGCCCCACTGCCTGAGCTTCTCCACCTTGGCCGGAGCCACCGACTCGGGCACGAAGACCGTCGCCTGCACGCCGGCGATGGCGGCGGCGCGCGCCGTGGCGAGCCCATGATTGCCGCCGGATGCGGTGACGATACCGTTCTGCAGCGCCTCCCTGGACGTGGTCAACAAGCGGTTGGCCGCGCCTCGCGCTTTGAACGAGCCGGTCGGCTGAAGCGACTCCAGCTTCAGCCAGAGGTCCGTCTCGGTGAACGGCTCGCGGGTCGCCGACACATGGAAAAACGGCGTTTGGCGGATGTATGGCGCGATACGGGCCGCCGCATCCTGGACGTCGCCGAGTCCGATCACGCCGAGGGGTCTTCGTAAGGACTGACGACGACCAGGCAAAGATTCCCCGGGCGCACCTGCCCCGGCTGGCGACGGGCGTAAAGTATCCCGTTCGACTCATAATGCAGCGTCACCGGAGTGCGACCGGGATTGGCGAGAAAGTGGATCCGGCCGGCCGGCTGGCCGGCGCTCACTTCCGCTCCGTTCGCGTGAAACGGCTCAAACACCCCGGTCTCGTTGGCGAGCACATAGGCCTTTGGAGCAGCGACTTCGTACATCGGCGGCCGCTTCAGCGAAGGCTTGGCGTCCGTCGCCGGCAGGACGCCGAGATGAACCAGAACATTGCGAAGGCCGCGCCGGCACATCGTCAGCGCGTCGATGGAAACCGTGCCCCCGCCGGCGAGCTCCGTGCCGACGACGGTCAACCCCGCGCGCACGGCGGCGGCGGTGGAGGTTCGCGGATCGCCGCGGTTGGAGATCACCACGACCATCGGCGCGCCAAAGGCCACGACGGCGTCGATATTGCGCTTCAGATGCGCGGGATCGCTCGCCGGCTCGATGATGGCGCTGGGAATGTTGACCGCCGACGACCCGCCGGAATGGAGGTCGATGAACGCGTCGGCCATGGGAAAGAGGACGTCATTGATATAGGCGGCGATTTGCGGGGTCGCTGTGCCAAGATGATCGCCCGGGAAAAGCCGGTTGAGGTTCAGTCCGTCGACCGGCGAGGTGCGACGCCCCGCCACCACCGCTGGCAAATTGACGGCGGGCACGATGATCAGCCGGCCGGAAATCGTCGCCGGATCGAGATCGCGAATAAGCTCCCCGAGCGCAATCGGCCCTTCATATTCGTCGCCGTGATTGCCGCCCTGAAGAATGACGGTCGGTCCCCTGCCGTTCTTGATGACGGTCATCGGGACTGGCACGACGCCCCAGGCGTCTTCGTGAACCGACAGGGGGAGATTGAAGAAGCCTATCTGCTTGCCGTCCCGATCAAACTCGATGTCGGTGCTTACTGGCGTCGCCAGCTTCATAAGGTCCCTGCCGAATGCAATGAGGAAGTGTCCCTGGCGCCCGGCCGAGCGCCAGGGCCAGGGGACGGCGATCGTTGCTCGAGTTCATTTCGTCCCGCAAGGATCCGGGGTCTTGGCGTAATCAAACTCCCGGGTCGCCGCCGGCTTCTTGAAATAGCCGTTCAGCAGGTTCTCAGGCATCGGATCGTC
>JBEKSH010000187.1:0-6010 GCA_049517235.1 Roseiarcus sp.
CGCCTCGACCGCGACGCCGACGCGCCGCATCAGCCGGCCTCGTCCAGCCTCGACCGGCTCGCCAATTCAAAGGCCGACGCGACGACGCACGCGCTCTGGGACCTGCACCAGTCGCGCCTCGCCGCGAAGATCGCCGCGATCGAAGTCGCGCCGCCGGCGCCGCGGATGGTCGATCGGGACGTCGCGGCCATGCGCTTCGCCGCCGCGCTGCTCGCGGTATGCGCGGCCTTCGTCGCCGGCGCCGAGCGCTATGCGCGCGTCGCCGCGGCCTTTGACTGGCGAAGCGAGGCGGCGATCGCGCAAGGGTTCCGGCTCGACGCCTGGATCGACCCGCCGACTTATACCGGCAAGCCGCCGATCCTGCTCGACGCGCGCGCCAAGGACGCGCAGAGGATCACGACGCCGGTCGGCTCGATCCTGGTCCTGCGCGCCAGCGGCGATTCCATCGCCGCGCAGGCCGAGGGCGCGCTGGCGCCCGTCGCGCCGTCCAAGGCGCCCGCCGATCCGGTCGCCGCGGAGCATCGCTGGACGATCAAGGGCGATGGAAAGCTGCGCGTCACGCGCGACGGGGCGCCGCTGTCGGCCTTTGAAATTACCGCGATCGCCAATCAGAAGCCGACGATCGCGCTGACGGCGCGCCCGCAAGCCAATGTGCGGGGATCGCTGACCCTCGCCTACAAGCTCGCCGACCAATATGGCGTGGCGAGCGCCCAGGCCGATTTCGCCAAGCCGCTGATCGACGGCAAGGCGCCCAAAGGCCGCGCGCTGGTCGAGCCGCCGAAAATGGCCCTGCAATTGCCCGGCGGCGCCAATGGCGTCGGCGACGCGCAGACGACGAGCGACCTCTCCGAACATCCCTGGGCCGGCGCGCGGGTCACGATGACCCTCAGCGCCCATGACATCGCCGGCGAGGAGGGCTCGAGCGAGCCGATCGCGCTGACGCTGCCGCAGCGCCGTTTCGACAATCCGCTGGCGCGCGCGCTGGTCGAGCAAAGGCGCGACCTCGTGCTCGATCCCGACCAGAACCGCGCCCGCGTGGCGACCGCCCTTGACGCGCTGCTGATCGCGCCCGAAGTATTCGGAACCCCTTCGGGCGTCTATCTCGGCCTGAGGTCCGCGCAGGCGCGCCTTGCCGAGGCGCGATCCGACCAGGACCTGATCGGCGTCGCCGATTTCCTGTGGGCGATGGCGCTGCAGGTCGAAGACGGCGACGCCTCGCAGGCGGAGCGCGATCTGCGCGCCGCCGAGCAGAAGCTGCGCGAGGCGCTCGAACGCGGCGCCAGCGACGCGGAAATTCGCGAGCTGATGAAGGAATTGCGCGCCGCCGCCGAAAAATTCACGCGCGAACTCGCGCAGCGCGGGGACCAATCGGCTGATTCCGAAACGCTGACGAGCCAGGACCTCAACAGCCTGCTCGACCGCATGGAGGACACCGCCCGCACCGGCGACAAGGCGCAGGCGCAGGCGATGCTCGATCAGTTGCAGAATCTGTTCGAGAACATGAAGAGCGCCAGAAGGGGCTCAAGCCCGGCGGAGCGCGAACTGCGCCGGCAATTGGGCGAACTCGACAAGTTGACGCGCGATCAGCAGGCGTTGCGCGATGAGACGTTTCGCCGGGACCAGCGCGAACGCAAGCGCCGCGCCGCGCCCAATGGCCAGGAACAGCCCGAAGCCGGCCAGCCGCGCGACGATTCGGACGCCTCGCAAGACGATTCTGACGGCGATTCGACGCCGCTCGACGAGCGCCAGAAGGCGCTGCGCGACCGTCTTGGCGCGCTGCAAGAGCGTATGAAGGGCCTGGGGCTCAAGGGCGAAAAAGGCTTCGACGACGCGGGCGGCGCCATGGGCGAGGCCCAGGGCGATCTGCAGCCGGGCGGCAAGGGCAAGGGCGACGCGGTCGGCGCGCAGGGGCGCGCGCTCGAAGCCTTGCGCGAGGGCGCGCAGGGCCTGCAAAAACAGATGCGGGGCGAACAGGGCGAGGGCGAGGGCGGCGTCGAAGCCACAGGAAGGCCCGGCGAGGCGGGCCGCGATGGGCGCGATCCTCTTGGCCGCGACCGCAACGGGATCAAAGGCGCCGCGGACGGGCGCCTGAACGGCGGCGCGGACGCCGCCGAGCGCGCCCATCGCGTGCTGGAGGAATTGCGCCGCCGCCTCGCCGATCCGAACCGCCTGGACGAAGAACGCGACTATCTCGAACGGCTGCTGAAGCGCGATTGAACGCCGATCGGATGGTTTCACCGAGCCCTGTCCGAGGGCGTATAAGGACGACGATCCCCGCGCTCCGAGAACCAACCCATGCCAAGCTTGTCCAATTTCGGCGTCGCGGTCGCGGTGGGCGTCGTCGCGCTCGTGCTGGTTCTCGGCATGGTCAACATGCTGCGCCAGGGGTCGAGCAACAGATCGCAGACATTGATGCGCTGGCGGGTCGGCCTGCAATTTCTCGCGATCGTCATCATCGTCATCGTTCTGTGGACGCGAGGGCATTAGCGCGTGATCGGGCCTGTCGTCATCGCGAGGAAAGGCGCCATTGGGATCGCGACCGTCCCGGTCGCCTCTTGCCGCGATCTCGGCCGTCGCCGCATGGTTCTTAACAGCGGGCGGGACGCCCGCGCTCCCAAAGGCGCCGTTGCGCATCGTCGAGGGCAATCGATGGTCAGACTCAACAGGATTTACACGCGCACCGGCGACGACGGCACGACGGGTCTGGGAAACGGCGAGCGGCGCGCGAAGTTCGATCGGCGCGTCGCCGCCTATGGCGATGTCGACGAGACCAATAGCGCGATCGGGCTCGCCCGCGTCGCCACCGCCTCTTCGTCCAACGCGGATCTGATGGCGATCGACGCGATGCTGAAGCGGATCCAGAACGACTTGTTCGACCTCGGCGCGGATCTCTGCACGCCCGAACCCAAGAAGATCGACAGCCGCAAGCCCGCGCGTCCTCCGTTGCGAATCCTGATGGGCCAGGTCGCATGGCTGGAGGCGGCGATCGACCAGCTCAACGCCGATCTTTCGCCGTTGCGCTCGTTCGTCCTGCCCGGCGGCGCGCCCGCCGCCGCCGCCCTGCATCAGGCGCGCACGATCTGCCGCCGAGCCGAGCGGCGGATCGTCGAACTCGCCGCCAGCGAGGGCGAAGCGGTCGGCGCGGCGGCCATCGCCTATATCAATCGATTGTCCGACTTTCTGTTCGTCGCAGCGCGCACCGCCAACGATCGCGGAAAGGCCGATGTATTATGGGTTCCCGGGGCGAATCAGAGCGAGTGAGCGGCGCATGGCGAGTTTGACTTTCAATCCGCCGCCGGTTTCCGGCGATCGGCTGGCGGGTTCGATCGAAGGCATGGGAGAGTTGACGGCGACGATCGGAGAGCGCGCATGAACGCGGCCCCGCCAGTCCTCAACGCCATCGGCGTCATCTCGGGCACGTCGATGGACGGCATCGACGTCGCGCTGATCGCGAGCGACGGCGAGGCCAGGGTCGAACCCGGCGACGGAGCGACCTTCGCCTATCCGCGCGAGGTCAGGCGCGCGCTGCAGGACGTCATCGCCAACCCCGGCGCCGCCCATGAGCCGCTCGACGATCTGCAGCGCGCGGTGACGGATTCGCATGTCGCGGCGGTTTTGGCGTTCATCGAAAAATTCGGCGTGCGGCGCGACGGCGTCGCCCTGGTCGGCCTGCACGGACAGACCATTTTGCATCGTCCGCGCGAGGGCTTCACGCGCCAGCTGTGCGACGGCGCGCGCGCCAGCCGCCTGCTGGGGCTCGACGTCGTCAACGATTTTCGCGCCGCCGACGTCGCAGCCGGCGGCGAGGGCGCGCCGTTCGTTCCGCTCTATCATGCCGCGATTTGCGCCGGGCTCGAGCGCCCGCTGATGGTGCTCAACTGGGGGGGCGTCGGCAACGTCACCTATCTCGGCGCGGACGGCGCGATCGTCGCTTTCGACACCGGTCCGGCCAATGCGTTGATCGACGATTTCATCGGGCGGCGTCGCGGCCTCACCCATGACGAAGGCGGCGCGCTGGCCGCGGCGGGGCGCGTCGACGCCGGCGTGCTCGCCCGGCTGATCGGCGATCCCTACTTCGATGGCGCGCCGCCCAAATCGCTCGATCGCAATCATTTTCATGCGTTGGCGCGCGAGGTGGAAAAGCTCGGCGACGAAGACGGCGCCGCGACCCTCGCCGCTTTCACCATCGAGGCGACCGCCGCCGCGCTGCGCCATTTCGTCCGTCCGCCGTTGCGCTGGCTGGTGTGCGGCGGCGGGCGCCGCAACCTGACCCTGATGGACGCGCTCGACGTCAGGCTCGGCGCGCCGGTCGAGCCGATCGAAGCAATCGGCTATGACGGCGACGTCATCGAGGCGCAATGCTTCGCCTATCTCGCACTGCGTTCGCGCCGCGGCCTGCCGCTTTCGCTGCCGACCACCACCGGCGCGCCGCGGCCGATGCCGGGCGGCGTTTTCTGGCCGGCGCCCAAGGCCGCCTGACGGCCAAGATCGATTGAATCGGAGGCGATCGCGCTCGGCGTCGCGGCGCAAAAAAGGGCCCCGCCGAAGCGGGGCCCTCAAGTGGGACGCCTCGGGGGCTGGGCGTCCCAACGCCGGTCTGGGGGAGGCGCCGGCGGATTGGTGAAATGCGCTTCGCGCGAGAGGAGCGTCACTCGCACGAACAACGTGCATCGGCGCAATATCTAGGGCGCGATCGCCTAGGAATTCGATAATTTTCCCGAAATATTGTCCAAAAAGGCGAACAGATCCGGCCCATGGTCGATAAAATTTAAACCAATCGCCCGCCGGGCGGATCATCGGCGCACTTTGCCGCTCCCGTTTTCAAGCGCCCCGCCGAATGGCGTGCGTCATCCCGATGCGTCACGCTTACGGGACGCCCTGACGCCGTCGCGCGGGCGTTCCGCCAACAAGAGAGATTCTTCACGCTCCGGTCGTCCCGGCGCGGCGACGGCAATTGCCGCCTGCCGGATCGTTCGCCGGCGGGTTGTCGCTTTCGCAAGCTTTCTTTTCGTTTTGTCGCGCGCTAAGCGGGCTTAAGGGGGCGGCTGAAATCGCTGGGGCGGCCCAACCGACAGCCCGTCCCCCTGTTCCGCCCTAGGATCGGCGCGATGGATTCAAGGCGCATGCCGATCGAAATCTTCGTCGACGCCGACGCTTGCCCGGTCAAGGACGAGGTCTATCGGGTCGCGCAAAGATATGGCGTGAAAGTCACGGTCGTCGCCAACAGTTTCATGAGGATCCCCCGCGATCCGTCCATCGAGCAGGTCGTGGTCGGCGCCGGTTCCGACGCCGCCGATGACTGGATCGCCGCGCGGGCGGGGCGAGGCTGCATCGTCGTGACAGCTGACATTCCTCTGGCGAGCCGCTGCGTCAAGACCGGCGCCGAGGTCCTGACCTCGACGGGCAAGCGCTTCACCGACGCGTCGATCGGCATGGCGCTGGCGACCAGAAACCTGATGGATCATCTGCGCTCAACCGGCCAGACGACCGCCGGCCCGAAGGCTTTCTCGGCGCGCGACCGATCGAATTTCCTCGGCGCCCTCGACAATGCCGTGGCGCGGCTCAAGCGGGCGGGATTCGGCTGACGTTTGGCGCCGCCCGCCCCGCGGCGGCGACGCGGGTTCGGCGTCAATCGTCGCGATAGATTCGCTCGCGGCGTTCATGGCGCTCCTGCGCCTCCACCGACAGGGTGGCGATCGGGCGGGCGTCGAGGCGGCGCAGGGAGATCGGCTCGCCGGTCTCCTCGCAATAGCCGTACGTGCCGTCTTCGAGCCGTCCCAGGGCGCTTTCGATCTTGGCGATCAGCTTGCGCTGCCGGTCGCGCGCGCGCAACTCGATGGCGCGATCGGTTTCCGACGAGGCGCGATCGGCGAAGTCGGGATGGTTTTCACTCTCGCTTTGCAACGCCGCGAGCGTTTCGCGGCTCTCGCGAAGAATGCCTTCTTTCCAGTCCACCAACTTGCGCCGGAAATAATCCTTCTGGCGCTCGTTCATGAAGGGCTCATTGTCC
>JBEKSH010000188.1:0-5998 GCA_049517235.1 Roseiarcus sp.
TCGAGATCGACGTTCCGAACCCCACCCATACGCTTGTCCCCGGCATGTATTTGCAGGTGAATTTCAAACTTGACAGCGGCGCCCGCATTCAGGTTCCGGCCGCGGCGCTGCTGTTCCGATCCGGCGGAGTGCAAGTCGCCGTCATCGACGAAAAAGGCGCCGTGGTCTTCCGCGACGTCACGATCGCCAGCGACGACGGCAATGTCGTTGCAATCGGGTCGGGCCTGGCGATCGGCGACAAGGTCGCCCTCGACCTCAGCAGCCAGATCGCGGCGGGCGCCAAGGTGAAGTTGAACGAAGTCACTGACGGGACTACGAAAAGTGCGTCTTCGGCGCAGTGAGGGAGGCAATGTCGGTGCGCCCTAGCCTCCGCGATTCGACCCGCGCCGCTTGCCTTGGCCTGGATTCTCGAGCGTGAAAGGATGGATGCGATTGAGCGTGCTCGCAATGGTCGGCGCCTTGGCTGGTTGCGCTGTCGGTCCCGATTATCACACGCCGTTCTTTGCCGTGCCGGGTGGTTTTCTCGCGCAATCCAGCGAAAAAGCGCCGCAATCCGCCGATCCCACGAGCGTCGATCTGACGCAATGGTGGCGCTCGCTGCATGACAGGGAGCTCGAATCCCTCATCGCCCGCGCGCTGCGGTCGAATCTTGATCTTGAAATCGCGCTGGACCGTCTTCAGGAGGTGCGAACGCAGCTGACCGTCGTGGCCGATCAGGCGCTTCCAGCGGGTGGGGCGACCGCCGGCGGCGGGGTTGGGACGGGATCGGACGAGACGAAGGGCCGCGCCTCGCAGCCTCTGCGGGCGGGGGAAATCGCGACAGGCCTCAAGAGCATCAACAAGGCGGGCGGCGTCGACTTCGGCTGGGAGCTCGATTTCTTCGGTAAGATCCGGCGCGAAGTCGAGGCGAAAACCTATGACGCGGAGGCTCTCAAGGCCGCGCGCGACTGGGTGTTCGTGACGGTCGTCGCCGATATCGCGCGGGCCTATCTCGACATGCGCGCCGGGCAAAGGCGGCTCGTCGTACTCGGTCAAGACATCGCCGCCGCCAAAGGCAGCCTTGACCTCGCGCAAACGCGCTTCGACCGCGGGCTCACCAATGAAATGGACGTGACCCTGGCCAAGAGGCAATTGGCGACCCTGCAAGCCGATCTGGCGCCGCTCGCCGCGCAAGTCGAGGCGAGCCGCCACGCGATTTCGGTCCTGCTCGGCGAGTTTCCGGAGGATCTCGCCAAAGAACTGGCGAGGCCGGGTCCTATCCCGGCGCTGCCGGCGCAGATTCCCGTCGGCCTGCCGGTCGAGCTGTTGCGACGGCGCCCCGACATCCAGGAGGCGGAGCGGCGCCTCGCCGCGGCGACCGCGCGCATCGGCGTGGCGACCGCCGATCTGTTTCCGACCGTGGCCCTGACCGGGGCGGGCGGCGCACAGGGCGGAATCCGTTCGTCGGCCACCATCGTTCCGGTCACTTGGATCGGCTCGCTCGGTCCTGCGGTCTACTGGCCTTTGCTCGATTTTGGCGCGCTCGACGCGAGAATCGAGATCGCCGACCTGCAAACGCATGAACTTCTGGCCGGTTACAAGCAGGCGATATTGACGGCCGTGCGGCAAGTCGACGACGCCGACGCGTCCTACCGCGCGCAACAGGAAAGCCTGCGCAGCCTCGATCGCGCGCTCGCGGCGGCGCGCCAAGCCACGCAGCTCGCCACCGAGCGCTATGATCGCGGCCTGACAGATTTTCTGAACGTTCTCGACGCCGAACGCGAGGAATTCGATCTCGAGCAACGCCACGTCTTGGCCCGTCAGGCCGCGGCGGACGCTCTGGTCGCTCTTTACAAGGCGCTTGGCGGCGGTTGGCCGCCGAATGAAGCCATTCCCCCGCTCCGACCGCCGCAACCGGCCGCGCTTGCCGCTGCGAAATATCTGCTGGCGCCCGCCCAGGCCCATTGAACGAGGCGGAAGATGGCGATGCCGACGCTCGAACGTCCCTTCAAGCGCCCGAAGGTGCTTCTCGTCGAAGATGACGCGGCGCTGGCCGAAGAAATCAGGGCCGAACTCGATCGGCTCGGCTATCCCGTGCATCTTGCCGCCACCGTCGCCGAGGGCTTGCCCGCCGCTCAGGCCGGCGCGGCCGGGATCATGATTCTCGATCGCATGCTGCACGGCGTCGACGGCCTGTCGATAGTCGAGAAGCTGCGCGAGGCGGGCGTCAAGACGCCAGTTATCGTCATCTCGGGGCTTTCGTCGGTCGATGAACGCATTCGCGGATTGAAGGCCGGCGGAGACGACTATCTCGTCAAACCATTCGCCATGGCCGAGCTCGCCGCACGCGTCGACGCCCTGGCGCGACGCCTCGATGACGTGCGCACCACCAAGCTGCGAGGGGCCGGGCTCGAAATGGATTTGATCGAGCAGACCGTCAGGCGCGGCGAGGAGGCGATTGATCTGCTGCCGCGCGAATTCAAGCTCCTTGAATATTTCCTGCGGCGGCCCGGCCAGATCGTCACGCGCGCGATGTTGCTTGAAAGGGTCTGGAATTACCGGTTTACGCCGGAAACCAATGTCGTGGACGTGCATATCGGCAACTTGCGCCGCAAGATCGACGTCGCGGGCGAGCCGTCGCTGATCAAGAACATTCGCGGCGCCGGATTCATGTTCAATGCGGGTGCTTGACATCCTTCGCTCGTCGGCCTTTCAGGTGGCTCTGGCCTTCGCCCTCGCGATGACGGCGGCGACGTCGCTCATCTTCGGCATTGTCTATCTGCAAATCATCACGTCGAACGAAGCGAGCGTTCGCCTCATCCTCGTCGACGAAGCCGCCAAAGGGGCCAATGACACGGACGCAGAGCTCAAGAGCGCGCTCAATCTGCGACTGACGCGCGATCTTCGCCGCCTAGACTATGTCGCGCTGTTTGACGCGGCGGGCAAGATCATCGTCGGCAACATCGACGCGATGCCCGCGATCGCCGCCGACGGCAAGGCCCACTTCATCGCGGCGGCGCGCCCGCCGGGCGCTCCGGACCGAATGGAGCCGGCCATATTCGTGGCGCGCCCGCGCCCGGATGGCAGCACCCTGCTGCTCGGGCGAAGCCTGCTGGAAGTCTACGCGCTTCGTCAAACCGTGCTCATCGCCCTGGCGACCGCCCTCCTTCCCACGCTGTTGCTGGCCTTCGCGATCGCCGCCTTCTTCGCGCGCCGCGCATCGCGTCGCCTCACTCAAATCCATGAAACGATCGCGAGGATCATGCAGGGCGATCTTCACGTGCGTCTGCCCGTGCGCAAGCGGCCGGACGAAATGGACAAGGTCGCCCGCGACGTGAATCGCATGCTCGACGAAATCGTGCGGTTGCTGATCCAGATCAAGGGCGTTGGCGATAACGTCGCCCACGACTTACGGGCGCCGCTCTCGGTCATGCGCGCGAAATTGGAGCACGGCGTCGCGAGTTCGGACGATCGGGAATTGCGCGTTGTCGCCAGCCAGGCTCTCATCGAACTCGACAAGGCGATGGTGACGATCACCGCGCTGTTGCGCATCGCTGAAATCGAGAATGGACCGAGATCGAGCGAATTCAAGCCGATCGACCTTGCCGCGATCTGCGCCGACGCATTCGAATTCTTTGAACCGCTCGCAAGAGCCAAATCCATTTTGTTGACGCTTGACGCGAAGGCTCCCGTCCGAATCGTCGGCGACGCCGATTTGATGCGCGAGGCCCTCCTGAACCTCGTCGACAACGCAATCAAATTCACCCCCGAGGGAGGCATGGTGGGAATATCCGCGACGCTGGAAGCCAATCGCCCGATCGTCAGGGTGCGCGACAACGGATCGGGCGTGGAGCTGGACGAGCGCGAGAAAATCTTCGAACGATTCCACCGAACGACCCACAATGGCCGCGCTCCCGGCAGCGGCCTTGGCTTGAGCATCGCGGCCGCGATCGCCAATCTTCACAAGTTCGATCTGCGGGTCAAAGACAACAACCCTGGCGCGCTGTTCGAAATGGCCGCTCGGGCGAGGCCCGTAGAAGCTGCGCATTAGATAGATGCTCGGCTCACAAGATCGTCCCGGTTCTCGCCAAGCGACAAAGTTTGCCCGGCCTGGAATCGCGGCGACTTGGTGGAGCCGATCTTGATGCGACGTCATTGGCGCGGCGTGCGGGGCGCGCCTTCGATTCAGGGAGCGGCCCCGCTTTCGTAACGGCGCGCGATCTGCGTCACATTGGCGTCGGGCATAAGCATCCGGGCGGCGAAACGGGTTTGGTTTCGGGCGTCCAATTTCGGCGCGGACGCTTCGCAGCGCGAGTTTCCGTTCGGTCCAACGACGGCCGCCAGCGGTGTGGCGGCACAACGGCTACGGTGCCGACCCCTTGCGCGACGGCGCGGATCGTCACGGCTCTAACCGGAAATGTCACGGGGCGGCGGAATTTGGTCCGCCGCCCCCAGCCTATGCATTGCGATCCCAAACGATAGTGGCGAAGGCTCGCCACGAAGATTTTCTGGTCAGCTTGCAGGTTTCTCAGAAACGGAAGCGAAGGCCAGCCATGGGATCGACCGACGTGTGGTAGAGGTAGCCGTTGGACAGGCCGTTATTGACTTCCGAGAACATTACGCCCGCGTAAACGTCAAATTTCGGAGCAAATGTGTAGTCGGCGAGGAAAGAAACGGCGTCCAACGTGCCGGCGCAATGCGAGCTGCTGGATCCGTAGGTCGAACAGCTGGCGGGTGCGCCAAAGGCATCCTGGATGTAGTGATAATAGGCGACAGTCAAGTCAAGTTTGTCGGTAGCGGAATATTTGGCGCCTGTCCAGAATACCTGCAAAACCTTCTGATTGGTGGTGTACGCCGTATTGCTGATATTGGGTGTAACGCTAAGGAGGCCGGCGATATCGGTGTAGGTTGTCTGGGGAGTGGTGGGAGGCGCGAAGTAAATGTTTTCGTAGCCGCCATATATATTAACCGGTCCGTAGGTGTATTTGGCGAGCAGCATCGTGCTGGTGTTATCGGAAATCGTTGAAGCGACGGTGCCTACATATTTCGCCGCCAGGGCCGGCGTGGAAAGCGGCGACGTCGCCACAGCGTCTTCGACGCGGCTGTATATTGCGTCGACCGCAAGCTTACCATAGGTCCCGGCGAAAACGTCCGCGCCGGCCTGTAGCTCCCAGGCGTCGGTCGAGGCGTTATTCCAGGCGTAGCCGCCGAACTGATAAAGCGCCGCCGCCCGGAACTGGCCAACATCGACGCGATATTTCGCCGCCGTTGAATATCGGGTGTCTTCGGTGTCGCCGACGCCGGCGGTCGCTCCCGAGAAGCCAATCACCGAGAAAGCGTACGATCCACCCATCGGATCATAAGCGTTGACGCCATCCAGGGTGAGCGAGTTCATCCGGCCGACGGTCAGGGTGCCGAAGGTCGTCGAACTGAGGCCGGCGTAGAGCACGCCGTTGTACCACTGGCCCGCCCGGCTCGAGTCGCCGTTTGTACTTTGTGACGCGAGCGGCACGCCGTTGTTCTGTTCCTGAGACAGCGGTCCGTTGGAAAGCTGCAAGGAATAAGGATCAAATCCCAACTGCCAATTGAAAACGAAGGACCACCCGGCAGCCAACGGCTCGGTCGCCTTGACGCCTATGAAAGACTGACTCAACCCATTGGGCGCGATAGACCATAGCGCCTTATTGCTGTTCTTCTGGACGAGATATTCGAGTCCGAAGGGCGCGACGCGATTGAACGGCGTCCCGTGGCTCTGCCACGCCACGCCCATGTCAATCGTGCCGTAGATCGTAATGCCGTACCAGCTCAACGGGCAATTCGTGGTGATAAATTCCATGGGGCTGGCGCACGCAGCGAGCGTGGGCATTGGGGGGGGCGGCGGAGCGGGCTTGCTGGTAGGCAAATCCGCGGCCTGCGCCGCCCCGGCGACGCCCAAAAGCATCGCGACGGAAATACCAAGTTTTCTTCTCATTAAAGCCCCCGCTCCGACCGAATTTCGAGAATCGGTCAATGGTTTACG
>JBEKSH010000189.1:0-5989 GCA_049517235.1 Roseiarcus sp.
GACGACGATCACTTCGCCTTGCTCGACGCGCCGGGCGAGTTCGGTCAGGCGATTCTTGGCGTCGCGGATCGAAACTGTGGTCATGATAACTATTGTAGCCACGCGTGGCTACATCTGTCAACGCCTAGCCGCCATCCTCGTTCAATTGGGAAGCAGGCGACATGATTCTCGCAAATTCGGCAGGGAGCGCCGTCGACCTGATGGAAGCCTGACACTAGCGGCCCTTACCCCCGCTCACCCCCGCCGCCCCGCCGTCAAATGCGCCTCCAGCGCCGCCGCGTCGGCGGCCAGCGCCGCGCTGGTCCCGGCGTGGACGATCGCGCCGCGGTCGAGGATAACAGCATCGTCGGTGAACGGCAGCACCTTGTGCGCCTTTTGTTCGACGATGATCATCGACAGTCCGTCTTCGCGAACCAGCTTGCGCAGCGCCGCGAGCACTGCGTCGACGAGCAGCGGCGCGAGGCCCTCGGTCGGCTCGTCGAGCAGCAGCAGGCGCGGATTGAGCATCAGCGCGCGGCCGATCGCCAGCATCTGCTGCTCGCCGCCCGACAATTGGCGCCCGCCGACGCGCGCGCGCTCCTGGAGCCGGGGAAACAATGCATAGACCTGCGCGAGCGTCCACGGGCCGGGCAGCGCGATCGCGGTTAGGTTTTCCTCGACGCTGAGCGAGCGAAAGATATTGCGCTCCTGCGGCGCCCAGCCGAGCCCCGCGCGCGCCCGCTTGTGGGGCGGCAGGCGCGTCACGTCGGCGCCGGCGAAGAGGATGCGTCCGGCATGGCGCGTCGTCACGCCGATCAGCGAATTGAGAAGCGTCGTCTTGCCGGCGCCGTTGCGCCCGAGCAGGGCGAGCGAGCGCCCCTCCCGCAGCCGCAGATCGAGACCGAAAATGACGCGCGCCTCGCCATAGCCGGCGCTCAACGATTCGACCGCGAGCAGTTCAGCCATCGGCGTCGGTTCCGAGATAGGCTTCGCGCACGCGCGCGTCCCCTGCGACTTCGTCCGGGGCGCCTTCCATCAGCAAGCGGCCCGCCACCAGCACGGAAATCCGCGTCGCGAAGCGGAACACCAGATCCATGTCGTGCTCGATCAGCAGGATCGTCACGTCGGCGGGCAGCGCCGCCAGCGCGGCGAGGATATCGGCGCGCTCGCTCGCGGGGACGCCGGCCGCCGGTTCGTCCAGAATCAGCGTGCGCGGGCGGCGGGCTAGCGCGAGCGCGATCTCCAGCAGCCGTTGCCTGCCATAGGCCAGCGTGCGGGTCGGCCGATCCATCACGCCGATCAGGTCGAAGCGCCGCAGCAGCGCCTCGACCTCGCCGACGACCTCGCCGTCGGCGCCGGCGACCGCGCGCCAGTTCGCCCCTTGGCCTCGACGCTCGCCGACCGCCAGGCAAAGCTGCTCGGCGGGCGTCATGTCGGGGAACAGCTGATTGATCTGGAAGGTGCGCACGAGGCCCCGCCGCACCCGCTTGTTGGCCGAAAGCGAGGTGACGTCCTCGCCCGCCAGCAGGACGACGCCCGACGACGGCTTGACCACGCCCGACAACAGATTGACGAGCGTCGTCTTGCCCGCGCCGTTGGGGCCGATCAGCGCGTGGCGCGCGCCCTGCTCAAGTTTCAGCGAAACATTGTTGGCGGCGATCAATCCGCCGAACTGGCGGCAAAGCGCGCGCGTCTCCAGCGCCGGCTCGCTCACGCCGCGCCCCCGCGGAAGAGCCGGCGCGGGACGCCGGCGATTTTCGCGCCGATCCGCTCGCGCCCCACCAGCACGAGAACGACGAGCAGGAGGCCGATCCAGAATTCCCAGAATTCCGGCGTGATCGTCGACAGGCCATCCTTGAGGACGATGAAGAAGGCGGCGCCCAGCACGCCGCCGTAGAGATAGCCGGTCCCGCCGATGACCAGCATCAGCAACACGTCCGCCGAGCGGTGAAAGTCGAACAGGTCGAGCGAGACGATCTGCGTCGTCTGCGCGATCAGCGCCCCGGCGGCGCCGGCGTAAGCGGCGGCGACCGCATAGATCGCGATGAGGCGGCGCGACGCCGAAATCCCGAGCGCGCCGGCGCGCAGGCGGTTTTCCTTGATCGCGCGCAGCGAAAGGCCGAACGGCGACTGGACGAGCCGGCGCGCCAGCACGAACAGGGCGAACAGCACCGCCAGGCTGTAGAGCGCCGCGTTGCGCTGGCCGGTGAAGCCGATCGGAAACAGGCCGAAAACGGGCGAAACCTGAAAGTTCAGACCATCGGCGCCGCCGGTCGCCCAGGAATTCCGGTTGGCGAGCTCCCCCAACATCAGGCAAACGCCCAGCGTCACCATCAGGCGCGTCAGATCGGAGCCGCGCAGCAGCAGCGGCGCGGTCGCCAGCCCCGCCATGCCGGCCGCGAGGCTGGCGACGACCAGCCCGATGACCGGATCGCCGATCCCATGGCTCGCGAGGATCGCCGCGCCATAGGCGCCGATTCCAAAAAACGCGGCGTGCCCCAGCGATATCAGGCCGGCGTAGCCGAGGATCAGATCGAGCGACAGCGCGAACAGGCCGGCGATCAGGATTTCGTTGATCAGCAGCGCGCGCGACGGCGCAGCGAAGATCAGCGCGACCAGCGCGATCCAGAACGCGATCTCGCCATTGCCCCAGCGCGCGCGGCGCGTCAGGTGCGCTGAAACGCGCAGCGCCTCCTCGCTCATCGCCCGCCGCCGCGCGCGAACAGCCCCTGCGGGCGAATGAGCAGCACCGCGACCATCACCGCGTAGATGATGAAGGCGCCGATCGAGGGGACGTAATATTTGCCCGCGACGTCGAGCACGCCGAGCAGCAGCGCGCCGAGCAGCGCGCCCAGAACGCCACGCGATCCTCCGACCGTCACGACGATGAGGAACGACACCATGAATTTCACCGGGAAGCCCGGATCGACGCCGCCCACCACGTCGGCGGCGAGCGCGCCGCCGAGCCCGGCGAGGCCGCAGCCGATCGCGAACGTGACGGCGAACAGCCGATCGACGTCGACGCCAAGGCCGCTCGCGACGCGCGCGTCGTCGACCGCCGCGCGCAATTGCGCGCCAAAGCGCGTGCCGATCAGGAACACCTGCAAGGCCGCCGCGATGCCGCCGCAGACCAGGATGATGAACAGCCGGTAGACGCCGATGCCGGCGCCGGCGAATTCGATGCGTCCCTGCAAGAAGGCCGGCGGCGGCGCCGACTGCGGCTGGTCGCCGAAAAAGTAATTGGCGATCGGCATCGCCATCAGAACGAGGCCGATGGTGAACAGCAGCTGGTCGAGCGGGCTCGCGCCATAGAGCCGGCGATACAAGGTGCGCTCGAGCGCGACGCCGAGCAGCGCCGCAACGGCGAAGGCAATGGGCAGGGCCGCCAGGAACGGCGCGCCGAAACGGCTCATCGCAATGGCGGCCGCGTAGCCTCCCGCCATCGCGAAAGCGCCATGGGCGAGATTGACGAAATTCATCAGGCCGAGCGTCACCGACATGCCGCAGGCCAGCACGAACAGCAGCATCCCATAAGCTATTCCGTCAAACAGGATGGTCGGCAAGGGCGGGCTTTCCTTGGAGGGCGCTGGCGTCTCTCATGGCGGAGGCCGCAAGCATTGACTCGTCGCGATGGCCGGGCTTGTCCCGGCCAACCACGCGAACACGACGTTCGCCGAAGAAGACGCGGATGGACGGGACAAGCCCGGCCATGACCGAAAGGTCAAGCCCCGCGGATCGTCAATTCCCGGCCGCCTTGAACGGGTCCTTGACGGCTTCGATCGTCGAGAACTCGACATTGTACAGCTCGCCGTCGACCCGTTCGACCCTTCGGACATAGACGTTCTGGACGATGTCGCGGGTCTGCGGGTCGATCGAAACGGGACCGCGCGGGCTTGTCCAGCTCGCCCCCTTCATCGCCGCGATCAGCGCGTCGCCGTCGGTCGCGCCCTTGGTCTTTTCCAGAGCGCCGTAGACCAGCGCCATGCCGTCATAGGCGGCCACCGCCATGAAATTGGGGCGCATGCCGTTGTTGGCCTTCTTGAATGCGTCGACGAAAGCCTTGTTCTCGGGCGAGGGATGGCCGGCCGAATAATGGTGCGTCGTCACCGCGCCGAGCGCGGAATCGCCGATCTCCGCCAACAGATCGTCGTCCGTCACGTCGCCGGTGCCGACCAGTTTGATGCCGGCCTTGTCGAGGCCGCGCTCGGCGAACTGCTTCATGAAAGCGCTGCCCTGGCCGGACGGCACGAAAACGAATACGGCGTCGGGCGCGTCGTCCTTGACGCGTTGCAGGAATGGCGCGAAATCGGGATTCTTCAACGGCACGCGGATTTTCTCCGCCACCACGCCGCCGCCTTTGACGAAAGGTTCGCTGAACCACTTCTCCGCGTCGTTGCCGGGGCCATAGTCGGTCACCAGCGTCACGACCTTGTGGATATTGTTGTTCAGACACCAGTCGGCCATCGGCGCGGCCACCTGCGGCAGCGTGAACGAAGTGCGCACGATATAGGGCGATTTCTCGGTGATCACCGCGGTCGCGGCGGCGGTGACGATCTGCGGAACCTTCGCCTCCGTCGCGACCGGCGCGACGGCGAGCGCCAGCGGCGTCAGGCCAAAGCCCATCAGCAGTTTGGCCTTGTCGTTGCCGATCAGTTCCTGCGCGAGGCGCTTGGTGACGTCGGCCGCGCCGCCGTCGTCGCGGACGAGGATGGTGATCTTCTTGCCGGCGACGCTGTCGCCGTGCTGCTGGACGTACAGCTGCGCGCCGGCCTGCTCCTGCTTGCCGGTGCTCGCCGAGGGACCGGTCATCGGCAGGATGAGGCCAATGGCGACGGTGTCGTCGTCGGCGAAGGCGGGCGCCGCCGCAACGATGGCGCCGGCGGCGAAGCCCGCCCTGACAAGGGTTCGAAGCATGTCCTGTCTCCTCCCGTCGCGCCGTTTCTTGAATAGGGCGCGAATTGGCTCAAGCGGACCATCGACGAGGCTTCGCCGATAGGTATGGCCGCAGCGTCATCTTTTTGTCTTGGAACGGGCCCCATATCCAGCCGCCTCTTCGCACGTGGACAAGCGCGCGCAAACAGGTTTGACTGCGCGCGCCGGACGCGACGGGGAATCCCGCGCCAAGATGTTTGGCCGAGGGAGGCTTCATGGTCGGTCGGCTGTTGAAATGGGCGCTGATTGTCGTCGTCGCGCTGGGGGTGCTGGCTTTCGGCGCGATCGCCGCCATTTTCTACCGGGCGATGCCGGATTACGCCGGCGCGGCGAGCCTGCCGGGTCTGACCGGCGAGGTGCGAGTCTATCGCGACGCCCATGGCGTCCCGCATATTTTCGCGCCTTCGATGAACGACGCGGCGCGGGCGCTCGGCTATATCCATGCGAGCGAGCGGCTGTATCAGATGGAGATCCAGCGCCGAGCCGGGCAAGGACGGCTCGCCGAGATCGCCGGCGCCGACCTGATCGGCGTCGACAGGTTCATTCGCACCTTGGGCTTTAATCGCCTCGCGGAAAGCAGCTTCGCCGCGCTTCGCCCTGAGACCCAGGCCTACCTTCAAGCCTACGCTGATGGCGTCAACGCGTTCCTGGCGACTCATAAAGGCCGGCTGCCGCCCGAATTCCTGATCCTGGGCGACGATCCCGAGCCGTGGCGACCCGCCGATTCGATTGTCTGGGGCAAGCTGATGAGCCTGCAGCTCAGCCAGAATTACGCGATCGAAGAGGATCGCGCGCAGCTCGCGCAAAAAATGCCGCCCGACATGGCGCGGCTGCTTTATCCCGGGGCTCCCGCCGGCTCGCCGATCACCACGCTGCCGACCGGCGGCGCGACGCATTCGGAAATTCCCTCGGCGCAAGATCGTCTCGGCGCGCTGATCGGGCTCGATCACGGCGCCTCCAACGAATGGGTCGTCGCTGGCGCCCGCACGCAGACCGGCAAGCCGATCCTCGCCAACGATCCTCATCTGGGCATCGAGGCGCCGATCCTGTGGTACCTCGCGCGAATCGTCACGCCAGG
>JBEKSH010000190.1:0-5959 GCA_049517235.1 Roseiarcus sp.
GAAGGCCGCTGGATCGGCTGGGAGCGCAAGCGCGGAAAGCTGCACGAGCTCGATCGGCTCCTGAGGGGGGCCGAGGACACCACGTTCCTGGCGCCGCCGGCCGCGCCCGAGGCTGTCCACTACGTGATCACGCTCGACGCGGACACGCGGCTCCCGCGCGAGTCGGTCGGGCGGCTCATCGGCAAGATGGCGCACCCACTTAACCGACCCCGCTTCGACGCCCACCTGGGTCGAGTCGTCGAAGGCTACGCCGTCCTGCAGCCACGGGTCACGCCGACGCTGCCGGTGGGGCACGAAGGCTCGCTTTTCTTGCGCGTGTTCTCCAGCGCGATCGGTATCGACCCCTATGCCGCTGCGGTCTCGGATGTGTACCAGGACCTCTTCGGTGAAGGCTCCTACTCAGGCAAGGGCATCTACGATGTAGACGCCTTCGAGGCGGCGCTGGATGGACGCGTGCCGGAATCTACCCTCCTCAGCCATGATCTCTTCGAGGGGATATTCGCGCGAGCCGGTCTGGCCTCCGACGTGGAGGTCATGGAGGACTTCCCGGCCCGTTACGACGCCGCCGCCCTTCGCCACCATCGCTGGGCGCGGGGCGACTGGCAGCTGCTTCCATGGATCTTCGGGCACGGGCCCGGAGGGGCCACGCAGCGGCCGCGGTGGGGGATTCCGGCGATCGGCCGCTGGAAAATGCTCGACAACCTGCGGCGGTCGCTGTCGGCGCCGGCGGTCGTCCTGGCCCTGATCGCAGGATGGGCCATGCCGCTCGAAGGCGCAGCGGTCTGGACCGGTTTCATCCTATCGACGATCGTTCTGCCGCCACTCATTCCACTGATGGCGGACATCGCGCCGCCCCGCCCCGGCGTAACGCTGCGCAGTCACGTCCGCGCCCTGGGCGCGGAACTGCGTCTTGCTCTTATCCAGTCCGGCCTCATGATTGTGTTCCTGGCGCACCAGGCCTGGCTGATGGTCGACGCCATCGTCCGCACTCTGATCCGGCTCACGGTGACGCGTCGCCACCTGCTCGAATGGGTTCCAGCGGCCCTTGCGGCATCTGGCTCCCGTCCGGGGGTTCTGCGCCTCTACCAGCGGATGGCGGGGACGTTCGTCATCGGCGCTGCGGCGATGGCCGTGGCCTGGTTCTGGGGACAGGGAACCTGGCCGGTGGCCACGGTGTTCGCCCTCGCCTGGTTCGCCTCCCCGGCGGTCGCGTTTCGGGCGAGCTTATCGCCCCGGATCCTGTCCGGGCGCCTGCTGGCCGAGGCGGACGCTCGCGCCCTGCGCCTGATCGCCAGACGGACATGGCGATTCTTCGAGACCTTCGTCACGCCGGCCGACAACATGCTGCCGCCGGATAACTTCCAGGAAGCTCCGCAGTCGGTGGCGGCCCATCGCACATCGCCGACCAACATCGGCCTCTATTTGTTGTCGGTAGCGTGCGCGCGGGACTTCGGATGGATCGGGACGCGCGAGGCCGTGGAGCGGCTGGAGGCGACGCTCGCGACCATGGCTCGCATGGCGAAGCACCGCGGCCATTTCTATAACTGGTACGGCACATACGACCTGCGTCCGCTCGACCCGCAATACGTGTCCTCGGTCGACAGCGGGAACCTGGCTGGACACCTGATCGCCCTCGCCAATGCGTGCCATGAGTGGCGTGGCGAGGCCCTGGCGGAACGGCGGCGTTTCCAAGGCGTGTCGGATGCTCTCGACCTGGTTCGGGACGAGGCTCGCCGGTTGCGTGAGCTGCGCAAGTCGCAGGCGGTGTCCTGGCGGCGGCTCGATGACGAGATCGGACGCCTGGCGTCTGACCTGCTTCAGGCGAGCGGCGGCGGCGTCGGCATCGAACAGCGGCTTACGGAACTCTCCGAACAGGCCGAGATCCTGGCCGACGCAGTCCGCCAGATCGTTCTCGAAGAATTCGACCAGGCCGGGGCGGACCTGCAGTTCTGGGCGGATGCAGTCCGGGTCTGCCTACAGAGCCACCGGCGCGATCTTGACGCGCCGCCCGCGGCCTCGCTGAAGTCGCTGGAGGCGGAAGCGCGGTCGACAGCGCTGTCGATGGAGTTCGACTTTCTGCTCGACCCCGACCGCCTGTTGCTCTCAATCGGCTATCGCGTGTCTGAGGGCGCGCTCGATCCGAGCTGCTATGACCTTCTCGCCTCGGAGGCGAGGCTCGCAAGCTTCTTGGCCATCGCCAAGAGGGATGCACCGGCGCGGCATTGGTTCCGCTTGGGCCGTGCGGTGACTCCGGTGGGGAATGGCGCAGCATTGATCTCGTGGTCGGGCTCGATGTTCGAGTACCTGATGCCTTCCATCGTCATGAGGGCGCCGGCCCAGAGCCTGCTCGAGCAAACCAATCGGCTGATCGTCCGCCGCCAGATCGAGTACGGAGCGACGATGGGTGCCCCGTGGGGCGTATCGGAGTCCGCTTACAACGCGCGAGACCTCGAGTCCACCTATCAATATTCGAACTTCGGCGTCCCCGGCCTCGGCTTGAAGAGGGGGCTGGCGGACAATGCCGTAGTCGCTCCCTACGCCACCGCCCTGGCGAGCATGGTCGACCCTAAGGCCGCCGCGCGGAACTTTCAGCGCCTCGAGGCCATCGGCGCCCGCGGCCGTTACGGCTTCTACGAGTCGCTGGACTTCACGCGGGCCCGGGTCCCGGACGGCGAGCGCGTCGCCATCGTGCGCGCGTTTATGGCCCACCACCAGGGTATGACCATCACGGCCATCGCCGACGCCCTGCTAGACGGCGTGATGCGAAAGCGCTTCCACTCCGAACCAATCGTTCAAGCGACGGAGCTGCTTCTGCAGGAGCGCGTGCCACGCGAGGTCACGGCGACGCCGCCGTCGGTCTCGGAGACGACGTCGGCGGCCAGGATCCGCGAGATCGAAGGACCGGGCGCTTGGCGAAAGGTCAGCCCGCACAGCTCCACGCCGGCCACGCAGCTGCTGTCGAACGGCCGCTATTGCGTGATGCTCACGGCTGCCGGGTCCGGCTACAGCGCCTGGGGCGACCTGGCGGTGACCCGCTGGCGAGAGGATGCCACCTGCGACGATTGGGGCTCATACATCTTCCTCAGAAATGTCGCGAGCGACGAGGTGTGGTCGGCGACCTACCAGCCGATCGAGGACGAACCCGAGGCGTACGAGGTCACGTTCAACGAGGATCGAGCCGAGTTCGCGCGCCTCGACGGCGATTTGGCGACGACCCTTGAATTGTTGGTCTCGGCCGAAGAGGATGCGGAAGTGCGCCGCGTGAGCGTCTCGAATTCCGGCGATCGCACGTGCGAGATCGAGGTGACGTCCTACGCCGAATTGGTTTTGGCGACCCAGGCCGCAGACGTGACGCACCCGGCGTTCTCGAAGCTGTTCATCGAGACCGAGCACCTCGCGGGCCTCGGAGCCATACTGGCGACGAGGCGGCGGCGGGCGCCGACGGAGCCGGAGCTCTGGGCCGCGCATCTGGCGGTCGTCGGCGGCGAGGTGGTTGGCAAGCGCGAGTTCGAGACCGATCGCGCGCGATTCCTGGGGCGCGGCGGCAGCATTCGCGCGCCGGCCGCAGTGATGGGCGGCCGGCCACTCTTTGGCGCGACCGGGGCGGTGCTCGATCCCATATTCGCCCTGCGCCGCCGGGTGCGAATCGCGCCGGGCGGGACGGCGCGGATCGATTTCTGGACGATGGTCGCGTCCTCACGAGAGGAGATCCTCGATCTGGTCGACAAGCACCACGACGTCGGCGCCTTCGAGCGCGCCGCCGCCCTCGCCTGGACCCAGGCCCAGGTGCAGTTGCATCACCTCGGCATCGATCGCAGCCAGGCGGGTCAATACCAGCGTCTGGCTGGGCACATCGTTTACGCCGCGCCCATGCTGCGCCCGCCGTCGGAGACTATTGGAAGCGGCAGCGGCGGACAACCGGGTCTTTGGCCTCTGGGCATATCCGGCGATTTGCCGATCATTCTGGTCCGTATCTCCGACATCCTCCAGCTCGACGTTGCTCGCGAGGCGCTCCAAGCGGTGGAATATTGGCGGATGAAACGGCTTGCGGTGGACTTGGTCATTCTGAACGAGCGCTTCTCGTCCTACGTCCAGGATCTCCAGATCGCGCTGGAGACTCTGGTGAGGGCCAGCCAGTCCCGACCCCAGATTGGCGAAGAGCGGCCGCCTGGGCATATCTTCTTGCTGCGCGCCGACCTGATCTCGCCTGAGGCGCGAACTCTCCTGGCGTCCGTCGCGCGCGTCGTCTTGGCAGGAGAACGCGGACGGTTGGCCGATCAGCTCGAACGCGCGCCAGAGGCTAGGCCCTCGCCTCGGGCCGTGGCAAGGCGCGCCGCGTCCATCTCCGAGCTGCAGGTGTCGCGTCCCCCCCCCGGCCTGGAGTACTTCAATGGGCTGGGCGGCTTCGCGGAGGGCGGCCGCGAATATGTGACGATCCTGGGCCCGGGCCAGTCGACGCCGGCGCCCTGGATCAATGTGGTCGCCAATCCCGCCTTCGGTTTCCAGGTGTCCGCGGAGGGTGGCGGCTACGCCTGGTCAGTAAACAGCCGCGAGCGTCAGCTGACGCCGTGGTCCAACGACCCGGTCACGGATCCGCCGGGCCAGGCTTTCTATTTTCGGGATGAGGAGAGCGGACGTCTCTGGAGCCCCACGGCGCTGCCCATCCGGGAGGAAACAGCCATCTACGTGGCGCGGCATGGATGGGGCTACAGCCGTTTCGAGCACACTTCGCACGGCGTCGCCGCGGAGTTGCTCGAGTATGTGCCGCTCGTCGATCCGGTGAAGATCTCGCGCCTGAGATTGCGCAATCTTTCGAGCCGCACCAGGCGGCTGTCGGTGACGGCGTACGTGGAATGGGTTCTCGGCGCTTCTCGCGGCGCGGCTGCGCCGTGGGTAACCACGCGAATCGATCCGGGAAGCGGGGCGATGCTGGCGAGTAACCCGTGGAACCCGGCCTTCGGGAAACGGGTCGCCTTCGCGGACTTAGGCGCGGGCCTGACGAGTTGGACGGCCGACCGTCGTGAGTTCATCGGCCGCAATGGCGCGCTCGCCATGCCAGCGGGGCTCGCCCGCGGGGCGGTGCTCTCTGGCCGGGTCGGCTCCGGATTGGACCCTTGCGCCGTCCTCCAGATGCCGATCGAGATCCCACCGAACGGCGTCGCTGAGATTATCTTCTTCCTTGGCGACGCGACCGACGAAGCCGAGGCGCGGTCACTGATCGCCCGCTATCGCAAGGCCGACCTGGACGCGGTGCTGTCGGATGTCCGCGGATTCTGGGACGAGATCGCCGGCGCGGTTCAGGTCAAGACGCCCGACCGGTCGATGGACATAATGCTCAACGGCTGGCTCACCTACCAGACGCTCGCATGCCGTGTCTGGGCGCGATCGGGTTTCTACCAGGCCAGCGGCGCCTACGGGTTCCGAGACCAGCTGCAGGACTGCATGGCGCTCGCCACGGTCCACCCGTCGATGACCCGCGAACATCTCCTCAGGGCCGCGAGCCGCCAGTTCGCGGAGGGCGATGTCCAGCACTGGTGGCTTCCACACTCGGGTCAGGGCGTGCGCACGCGCATATCTGACGACCGCGCCTGGCTCGCCTACGCCGTCGCGCACTATGTGAGCGTGACCGCCGACGCGCGCGTGCTCGACGAAGTCATCCCTTTCCTGGCCGGCCACGCGCTGGAGCCGGGCGAGAGCGAAAGCTTCTTCCAGCCGACCGTCTCCGACGAGACCGCCAGCCTCTATCAGCATTGCGCCCGGGCCCTGGACGCTAGCCTGGTGGTCGGCGGCCATGGACTGCCGCTGATCGGCGGCGGCGATTGGAACGATGGCATGAACCGTGTCGGCGAAGGCGGGCGCGGCGAGAGCGTCTGGCTCGGCTGGCTGTTGCACGCCGCGCTCGACGCCTTTGCAACCTTCGCCGATGCGCGCGGCGACCAGACACGGGCGGCGGAATGGC
>JBEKSH010000191.1:0-5943 GCA_049517235.1 Roseiarcus sp.
TGAGCGTTTCGGCATCGGACAGGCGAAGTGGGACAACGTCGTGGACGTGATGGCTGAGCAGGCGTTGGCGTCGGGCTCGCCAGTGAACAACCCGATCATCCCTACCGCCAACGATATTCGCGCGCTGTACCGGCAAGCCTATCACTGAGGAGAAACGCATGACCGTGTCGCTCGCGCCGCGATCGCAAGCCCCGTCCGCGCAGCCGAAGATCGGCCAACACATAGGCGAACAGTTGATTGTGTGGGCTAATGGCCGAGTCAGCACCGTCTTCCGCCCCGCGACCGGTCGCCATATCCACGGCGCCGAGGGCATCCGCTTCTGCACCAGATTGAAGACGGGCACGGTCCGTTGGACGCCGGGGCTGCGCCGAGGCGCGGACTTCTCCACGCCCATGCTTGACTGAGCCTCAGGGCATGGACAATGTCATCGCGACCATGTCTGCCGGAGAAGGCGGGGTCCGAAGCGAGATCGTCGGCGCCTTCGGGCGGATCCTGCTCGATCGGCCGCGCGCCCTCAACGCGCTCAATTTGGCTATGGTGAAGTTGTTCCGGGCTGAACTCGAGCGCTTCGCGGAGGATCCAAAGGTTCGCTGCGTCACCGTTTCGAGCACGCGTCCGGGGACCTTCTGCGCCGGCGGTGACGTGCGTGTGATCCGTCGGGCCCGGCTCGAAGGCCGTCACGCCGAGGCCGACGCGTTCTTCGAGCACGAGTTCGACTTGAATGCGCGGATCTCGCAGTATCCGAAGATAGCGACGTCCGACTAGCGGAAAATCTGCTCTTCTCCGGCAAAGGGCTCGACCGCGATCAAGCAAAGGGGGAATGCAAAAGGTAGAAAAGTCCCCTTCACCTTCTCAATTCGCCAACCAAAACCCCCGCCTGATTCCGCCTATTAATAGATGCTTAATCGGCGCGATTGAAAACCCTCTTGGCGACCCTCCGCCCAGAATGAGGTTCGGGAGTTCCCAGCCATGGCCCTCGTCGCGACGCAATTGTTCGACCTCAAACCCAAAGAGCGCCGTCGTCACGAACGCCTGAAGCTCACTCTTCCTGGCCGCTATATGCTCAGCGACCACCACGAACATCCCTGTTCGACGATCAACGTCTCGCCGGTAGGGATCGCCGTCTCGGGTCAACAGAAGGGGCTTATTGGCGAGCGTATTATTCTGTACATCAATCAGATTGGTCGGCTCGAAGGGGTGATCGCGCGGAACTCCGACACCTGGTTTGCGGTCAAGCTGCAGCTGTCTCCGTCAAAATGCGAGCAGTTAAAGGAGACTCTCGCTTGGCTCGTCAGTCACCATACGCACGGCTGGCCAGACAAGCGCCTCCATCAACGCGTCATGCCCTTTCGCAGACAAGCGACTCTAACGACGCCGGACGGACGCCAATATCGAGCGGCTTTGATCGATCTATCGATTCGTGGCGCAGCGCTGAGTGTCGACGCAGCGCCGCCGATTGGGTCGCTGGTTACAATTGGTCGAACTTCGGCTCGCGTAATACGGCACTTCGCTATGGGCATCGCGGTCGAGTTCGACGAGCCGCTTCCCGCCGGCGCCTTCGATGTGGACGGCCAGCTTTAGGGCATTGTCACGTTCGCGAGCTTTACTTGTCAACCGCGAGGCGCGCTTGATGACCGTATGGAGGAAAATCAACGATTTATGGAACTCGATGTCGCACCAGAGCCTCTCAAAAATCGCCTATTCTTGGCGAGTGCGACCATGCCGGTGTACTTCGTGTCGCGATCATGCAGGAGATAGCGACAGGCTCGAAGGGCGCCGCTTCCCTCCATGGTCACGTTCCGGGCCATTTGTCGCATCCACTGCTCGTTCGGGTGGAGGGTGATCCCGGCGATGTCCACCTTGCGGCTCTCGAGATGCATGAAAAACAGCACGTAGAAGGTCGCCAGCCCTCGCAGCGTGAGGACCTCCACCGTGAAAAAGTCGGTCCCCGCCAGCACCGCCAGGTGAGCCCGAATGAATGCCGCCCAGGTGGTCGTGTGCTTGCGCTCCAGGGCGGGCGGCAGACCGCGACGGCGCAGAACATTGCCAACCGTTTGATCCGAGACCTCATGCCCCAGATTGGCTAGCGCTCCGACAATCCGATCATAACCCCAGGACCGATTCTCCTCGGTCATGCGAACAATCAATTCCTCAACTTCTCTGTCGATCCGTGGCCGGCCCGGGGTTCGACGCGCCCGCGATCCATCGAACTTGCGGGCGACGAGCCTTCGGCGCCATGCCAAGATGGTCTCCGGCAGGGCGGCAGTCGCCACTTCGCCGGGGGCCTTGCGGCCCAATCGATGGCCAATCTCGCCGAGCTTCGCGCGCTCGGCGTCCGAGAGCCTCAGGCACCCCTTCAACTGGGCCTTCACGATCCGGTTTTCAGCAGCCAAATACTCATTTCGTTGCAGCAGCTCCTGGCCCACGGTCCCGGTGACGTAGGCCAGGATACGCGCCCACTCCATAAGTTTCCCCCTTTTGCCCGCCGATCCGCGATGCGGATGGGCGCCATCGATCGCCCCAAAAACGTAGCAGACGATACGCGGCGAGGCTACGCAGTGACGGGATAACTGCCCATCTTTTCCGCAGTTTCAATTTCTCGACCATTCGGGACGTTTCGCGCGAAGAATGACCCTGCTGAATTTTCATGGCCGCAAGCGAATCAAAGGATTGCGTGACTCGCTGGTGGGTGCAGCGTTGGACGCGTTTTCGCACTCATGCCGTCGTCGTTTCGCGCGCCGCCACGATCACGTCATCGACCCCGCAGAGTGTTCGCGCGCCCAGCACAAGTTCGCGGCCTAAGCGCAAGGCTTTGCGCTCGCAGATCGCGCGTCGCGCGGGATTTGTAACGCTCTCGAGGTCCTCGACATGGGCGAGCCCGAGAATGCGCCGGATCATCTTGAGGCCAGCGAAGCCGAGAGAATCCTCGAACAGCGCGCGCATGAACCTTGCCCGCCCCGCCTCAAGCGCAACATCGTCCTCGCAGGTGCGGAACAAGCTCGCGACGTAGCCCTCGCCTTGTTTCGATGACCGCCAGAGCGCAAGGAAGCGATCGTGAAATCCGGTCCAGACGGCGGCGATCTGATCGAGGATCCATGCGCGATAAGCTTCGCGCGCGCCCGGCGCGGCCTCATGGCCCTCCTGCGCGCAAAAGGCGAGCAACAGATTGCCGATGACCGCGCCGACGTCGAAGCCGATAGGTCCGACGAAAGCGAATTCCGGATCGATGACGCGCGTGTCCTCGCGCGTCAGCATGATCGACCCCGTATGCAGGTCGCCGTGGATGAGCGCCTGCGTAGCGGTGAGAAACTGGTATTTGCGCGCCTGCGCCGCCACTTTCAAAACGGAATCCGCCTCGAAGACGCGCTTTTCGGCGTCCAGATAAGGGCGGTTCCAGCGATTGAGCGGCGCTTCGCGATACGGATCGGTGAAGACAAGATCCTCGGTGATGCGGCAGAGTTCAACATTCGGCGCGAAAAGCGCGACGCGGGCCTTGTGATCTGCCGCGGAGCCCGCGAGCACTGAAGTGTTAAACAGCGTCGCGGCGAGAAATTCCGCAATATCGGCGGCAAATCGCGGATATTCGATCGCCCGGATGAGGCCCTTGCGCATGATGACGTGCGGCGAAAGATATTCCATCACAATCATCGCCTGCGCGCGATCGAAATGGTGAATATGCGGCGTCAGGCGCGGCGCGTGGCGCGCCTGTTCGACGAGTGCGTTGTATTCGAACCACGAGCGTTCCAGCGGCAACGGCCAGGAGTCGCCCACGAGCCGCACGTAGGGCAATGCCTGTTTGACCACCACGCCGCCCGATGGTCCCTCGACGATGAAGACGAGATTGAGATTGCCGTCGCCGACCTCGCGCACGCGCCAGTCGGCATCCCCGCCCCCGAGAATCGCCCTGATGTCGGGAAGTTTGGCGAGGATGGCGGCAAGCCTGCCTTCGTCGACGGGCGCATAGATCGGTGACATGTTGCGACCTTCACTCTCGGCCCGTGACCAATCCCGTCGCGCGCGCAAGACTCCTGAGAAAGGGCAAGCCAATGTCCAGGACTTCGGCGCGGTCGCGCGCGACCGGGCGCCAGACGGACAGGGCGCTCGCGAGCTGCGGCATCATGTTGACGAACGACTCGACAACAAGGTCGCCGGCAAAATTGGCGCCCTTCAACGCTGTCATGACGCTCTTCCATTCGACGTTTCCCGAACCCGGCACGCCGCGGTCGCTTTCGGAGAGATGCACGTAGCGAACCCGCCCTGCGCCGTCTTCGAGAGCGGCGGCGAAGCTCTTTTCTTCGATGTTGGCGTGATAGGTGTCCAGGTGGATCATCGCAGCGGGCTCGTCGATCCGCTTGGCCAGTTCCAGCGTCTGCCTGGCCGTATTGAGCAGATGCGTTTCATAGCGGTTGCACGCCTCAAGTCCGAGCGTCATGCCGTATGCGGCCGCTCGTTTCGCGACCGGCTTCAGCGCCCGAACAATTTTGTCATACTCGTCAGCGGTCGGTGGAGCGCCCGTGCGATAGCCCAGAGTCGAATAGGTCACGCCCGACAGCGTATTGGATCCCAGCGCATGCGCGACTTCCAGCGCCCGCATCAGAAAGGCTTCCGCCTTTTCCGGATGCAACGTCGCGGCGGCCTCCAGCGGCAGGCCGAGCGAGGCGGTCGGCGCAATATTGTGACGCCTGAACAATTCGCGGGAATGCGCGACGTCGACCTTGTCGGGCTCCAGCAGCGCGATTTCGATGACATCAAGGCCATGCCGCGCCGCGTCGGCGACGCTGAGCTCGGCGCCTTCGCGCGTCCATGCGGACGTCCACAGGCTCGAATGCATGCCGAAGCGGATCATCGCCTTTCTCCCTCTGGCTCAAACTAAAATACCCCCGTGATGCGGCCAGCAATTTAGGGCGCCTACGCCCGTTACGGCAGCGCCGCCCATCGTTGTCGAACCACGCCCTAGCGCCGCAGCCCGCCAAGGCCTTCGCGCAGCACGCTGAGCGCCGTGACGCCTATGATGAGCGCGCCCCAGATCGCCACTGTCAGGAACGGGCTGAAATTCAGCAGGTTGAAGGCGGATGATATCACCTGCAGCAGGATCAGCGCCATCATCAGGCCGCCGACCTTGCCAAAACCGCCGAAAGGATCGACGCCGCCTAGCACCGCGGCGAGGATCGTCACCAGCAGGTAGCTCTCCCCATAAGAGGCGTTGGCGGAATTGAACCGCGCCATCATGACAAGAGCCGCCGCGACGGCGAGCAGGCTCGACAGCACGTAGACCTTGAGGATCACTCTCCTCGTGTCGACGCCCGAGAAGCGGGTCGCCTTCTCGTTCGAGCCGATCATGTAGATCTTATGGCCGAACGGGCTCTTGTTTAAGAGCACGGCGACCGGCGCGCAAAGCGCGAGGAAGATAATCATCGCCACCGGGACGCCGCCTATCGAGCCATTGCCGAGGAACACGATGGGCTCGGGGAAACCGGAGATGACATTGCCGCGCGTGAGACCGATCGACAGGCCCTTGCACATCGTCATTGTGCCGAGGGTCGCGAGGATCGGCGAAACCCCGAGATAGGCGATGACGGCGCCGTTCAGAAGGCCGATCATCGTTGCGACGGCGGCGCCGGCGAGCACCGCGACGACCTGCCAGGCGCCCCACATGAAGCCTTGCGCGCCGGGGACGTGGGTCGTCATCACCCAAGCCATCGTCAGCGCACAAAGATTGGCCGTGGCGATGATGGAGAGATTGAGACCGCCCGAGAGCAGCGCGACCATCATGGCGAGAGACAGGATGCCAAGTTCGGGGAGCTGGAAAGCCATGGATTGCAGAGCGCCGACGCTGAACAGCTGATCACCGAGCAGAAGGCCGAAGACCAGCAGCAGCGCCAGCAGCACCAGCGAAAGCATCGGCACGGCGCCGCCGCGTCCGACGCGCATCAGCAGCGATGT
>JBEKSH010000192.1:0-5942 GCA_049517235.1 Roseiarcus sp.
CGTCAATCCGAAGATCAACGCGGTAATCTCCAAACTCTATGACGCCGCGCGGCTCGCCGCGGCCGGGCCGCTCGATGGACCGTTCGCCGGAGTGCCCTTCCTGCTCAAGGACCTGATGGCGCCGCTCGCCGGCGTCCCGATGAGCAACGGCAACCGCGCCCTCGCCAAAATCCCGTCCGATCACGACGCCGAAATCGTCCGTCGTTACAAGAAGGCCGGCCTGGTCATTGTCGGCAAGACCAATACGCCCGAATTTGGCCTTGCGCCGGTCACCGAGCCCGCAGCGTTCGGCCCGACGCGAAACCCCTGGGACCTGTCGCGCACCTCGGGCGGCTCCAGCGGCGGGTCGGCGGCGGCGGTCGCCGCGCGGATCGCGCCGATGGCGCACGGCAACGATGGCGGCGGCTCGATCCGAATTCCCGCCTCATGTTGTGGCCTGTTCGGGCTCAAACCGACGCGCGGCCGCACGCCGCTCGGCCCAGACCAGGGCGAGGCTTGGCGCGGCTACGCGATCGGCCATGCCGTCACGCGCTCCGTGCGCGACAGCGCGGCCCTGCTCGACGCGACGGCCGGCGCGGACGTCGGAGCGCCCTATCAAATCGCCTCGCCCGCGCGCTCCTATTTGTCCGAGGTCGGCGCGGCTCCCGGCAAATTGCGCATCGCCTTCACCGCTGCGCCTTTCCTTGCGCGAACGATCCACGCCGATTGTCTCGAAGCGCTGCAGGCGGCGACGGCCTTGCTCAAGGATCTCGGCCATGAAGTCGTCGAGGCGACGCCGCCGTTTGACCGGGAGCCATGGCTGATCGCCTTCATGATGATCCTCGCCGGCGAGACCTCTTCAAGCATTGCGGAGGCCAGCAAGACGGCCGGCCGCAAGCTTGGCTTTGCCGACTTTGAAGCCGCCACTTACGTCGTCGGCCTGCTCGGCCAGGCCTGGAGCGCGGGCGACTACGCCAGCGCCGCGAATTACCTGCAGAGCTGGTCGCGCGGCGTCGGCGAGTTTTTTGAAAACTACGACGCGCTGTTGACGCCCACTTTGGCCGCGCCGCCGATGCCGATCGGCGCGCTGAAACCGTCGCCCGTAGAGCAGGCGATCCTGAATGTCGTCGGTCCGCTGAGAGCCGGCTGGTTCATGAAAGTCAGCGGCCTGGCGAAGATGTTGGCGACAAAGTCGCTCGAATTCATTCCCTATACGCCGCTGTTCAACGTCACCGGCCAGCCCGCCATGTCGGTTCCCCTGCACTGGAACGCCGCCGGCCTGCCGATCGGCATGCAGCTCGCCGCGCGCATGGGTGAGGAGGCGACCCTGTTTCGCCTGGCCGCGCAACTTGAACAGGCCAGGCCATGGTTCGACAAGGCGCCGGCGGGATTTTGAAGACCGGCGGCGTGACGCGCGCTCACTCCCCGTAGGGCGCCCAGATGTTCTTGACCTGCGTCGCGCGGCGCAAGAATGCGCGGCCCTGCCCCTCGCTCGCGGAGCGCCAGTCGCGCGCGCGGTCGGTCCAGGTCGCCTTGAGATTGCCGATGGAAGCCGCCTCGACCATTTTTGCGCCCGCTGGCGTCCCGCAATACCACAGCGCGTCGACGCCCTCATGCTCGGCGAGCGTCTTGGCCAGCACGTCCCGCTCGCCCGTCACGATATTGACGACGCCTGCCGGCACGTCGCTGGTGTCGAGCACCTGATACAGATCCGTCGCGGCGAGCGGATGGATCGGCGAGGGCGCGACGACGACCCGGTTGCCCATCGCGATCGCCGGCATGACCAGCGAGACAAAAGCGAGCAGCGGCGCCTCGTCCGGGCAGGCGATGCCCATGATCCCCCAGGGCTCGTTCATCGCGAGCGTGATATGGCGCGACCTCGTCGAATGGACGGCGCCGTCGAATTTGTCGGCAAAGCCCGCGTAGAAGAAGGTCCGGCGAATCGCCGCCTCGACTTCCACCTTCGCCTCTGCGAGCGAGGCCCCGCTCATCGCCACAAGGCGGGCGGCGAATTCCGCGGCGCGGGCGTTGAGATTCTCGGCGAGATAGAACAGCACCTGTGCGCGATTGTGCCCGGTCGCCGCGCCCCACGAGGCGGCCTTCCCCGCCGCTTCAACGGCGTTGCGGACATCCTTGCGATTGCCGAGGCCCGCCTGGCCCACAGCGATTCCGCAGGCATCCACGACGCTATAGGAATAGCCGGAATCGGGCCGCGCCTGCTTGCCGCCGATATAGAGTTTCGCCGTTCGATCGATGCCGACGGCGCCGTCGCGCGGCGCGGCGTTTTGGCCGGGAAGCGCCGACAGAGCCGCCGCGCGCGGCTCGGCGAAATCGGCCTTGCCGGCGCGCTTGGCCGGCGCGAGATATTCGCTGAGGCCCTCGCGGCCGCCTTCGCGGCCAAAGCCGCTCTCGCGATAGCCGCCGAAACCGGCGGCGGCGTCGAACAGATTGGTCGAATTGATCCAGATGACGCCCGCCTTGATCTGCGCGGCGATTTCGAGCGACCGGTTGATGTTCTCCGACCAGACGGAAGCGGCGAGGCCGTAACGCGTGTTGTTGGCGAGCGCCACCGCCTCGTCGGGCGTGCGGAACGTCATGGCGACCAGCACGGGGCCGAAGATTTCGACTTCGGCGAGCATCGAGGCGGGCTCGAGGTCGGTCACCAGCGTCGGCGGATAGAAGCAGCCCTGCGTTGGAACGGGCGCCTTGGGCTGCCAGATCGTCGCGCCCGCGCGCGCGCCCTCATCGACGAGCCTGGTGATACGCTGCAATTGAACGGGCGCCACGATGGCGCCGATGTCGGTCGATTTATCGAGGGGATCGCCGACCCGCAAATGCTCCATGCGGACCCGCAGTTTGCCGTAGAAGCGCTCGGCGACGCCTTCCTGCACGAGCAGCCGTGAGCCGGCGCAGCAGACCTGGCCCTGGTTGAACCAGATCGCGTCGACGACGCCTTCGACCGCGCTGTCGAGATCGGCGTCCTCGAAAACCACGAAGGGCGATTTGCCGCCAAGCTCGAGCGACAGTTTCTTGCCCTTTCCGGCCGTCGCCTTGCGGATCAGCCGGCCGACCTCGGTCGAGCCGGTGAAGGCGATCTTGTCGACGCCGGGATGGGCGACCAGCGCTTCGCCCGGCGCGCCGTCGCCAGTCACGATATTGACGACGCCGGGCGGCAGGCCGGCGTCGCGGCAGATTTCGGCGAACGCCAGCGCGGTGAGCGGCGTAAATTCGGCCGGCTTCAGCACGACGGTATTGCCGGCCGCCAGCGCCGGGGCGATTTTCCACGCCAGCATCAGCAGCGGGAAATTCCAGGGGATGATCTGGCCGCACACGCCGACCGGCCCCTGACCGGGGAATTCCGTCTCGACCAATTCCGCCCAGCCGGCGTGATGATAGAAATGGCGCGCCGCGAGCGGCACGTCGAGATCGCGCGATTCGCGGATCGGCTTGCCGTTGTCCATGCTCTCCAGCACGGCAAGGAAGCGATCGCGCTTCTGGATATGGCGGGCGAGCGCGTAGAGGTGGCGCGCGCGCGCATCGCCGGGCGTCGCGGACCACCCCGCCAACGCCTTGCGCGCCGCCGCGACGGCCTGGTCGATATCGGCGGCCGTCCCTTGCGTCACCTTGGCGAGCCGCTTGGCCGTCGCCGGATTGGCGACCTCGAACAAGGCGCCGGGCTTGGTGAAGCCACCATCGATGAAATGGCCGAAGCCGTTGCGGTGCGCTTCGAGCCACGCCACGACATGATCGTTGCTCTCCGGGGAGGGGCCGTATTCCATCGTGCGCAAGATGTCCCTGATCTTTCCCATCGACTCGTCCTCACGCCATTGCGTGGCGATAGCCGGCCGAGTAACGGCCGGTCGCGTAATGATCGAGCTGGCGCTCGATGTCGTTGAGCAAGGCGCTGGCGCCGATCCGGAAGAGATCGCGCCGCAGCCAGCGGTCGCCGAGTTCCTCCTTGATCAGAAACAGCCAGTTCAGCGCGTCCTTGGCGGTGCGCAGGCCGCCGGCTGGCTTGAAGCCGATGTCATGGCCGGTCAGCGCGCCGTAATCGCGCAGCGCGCGCGCCATGACCAGGCTTACGGGCAGGGTGGCGTTGACCTCCTCCTTGCCGGTGGAGGTCTTGATGAAATCGGCGCCGGCCTGCATCGCGACCATGCTGGCGGCATAGACGTTGCGCAGCGTCTTGAGGTCGCCGGTGCCGAGAATGGCCTTCATGTGGGCCGGCCCGCACGCTTCGCGCATCGCTTTGACTTCGTCGTAAAGCGCCGACCAGTCGCGGTTCAGCACATGCGCGCGGGTGATGACGATGTCGATTTCGCCGGCGCCTTCGCCGACCGCGTAGGCGATCTCGGCGAGCCGCTGCCTGAGCGGCGTCAGCCCGGCGGGAAAGCCGGTCGCCACCGACGCGACGGGGATTCCCGAGCCTTTGAGCGCCTTGACGGCTGGCGCCACCAGGGTCGGATAGACGCAGACCGCGGCGACCGTCGGGGGATCGTCGGCAAGGTCGAGCGCCGCGACCATTTCATCGCTCAGCGGGCGGCGCGCCTTGGCGCAGAGCCGGCGCACCCGCTCCGGCGTATCGTCGCCAGCCAGCGTCGTCAGGTCGATGCAGGTGAGCGCCTTCACCAGCCAGGCGGCCTGATATTCCTTCTTGACCGAGCGGCGCGCCGTAAGACTCGCCGTGCGCCGCTCGACGGCGCTCAAGTTGACCCCCACGCCCTCGAACCACGAGGGGTCGAGCGGCGCGCCGGAGTTGCGCTCGATATTGCGGCCCGCGTGGGCGCTTGCGCTTTGGTCGTGCATCGCGTTCATCCTCAGGCGCCGCCCGCGTGCGCGGCGTTGGTTCGGCAAAAGACTTCGAATTCCGCCTCGGTCGCGTAGGACTTCTGGGCGCCCCGCTTGGTGATGGAATCGGCGGCGTAGCGCGTCGCCTTGTTCAAGGCGGCGTCGAGCCCGTCGCCGCCGGCATAATAGCGCGCGAAACTGCCGACGAAGGCGTCGCCGGCGCCGGTGGTGTCGACCGGCGTGACCCGCACCGGCGCGATGCGCCTGACCGCGTCCGCCGTCGCCAGCATGGCGCCGCGCGATCCCATCGTGACGATCACGGTCTCGACGCCTTTCGCTAAGAGACTGCGCGCCGCCGTCTCGATCTCGGCTTCGCTCGCCGTCGGCAGGCCGGACAGGATCGCCAGCTCCGTCTCGTTCGGCACAAGGAAGGCGGCGTCGCGAATCCTTTCGGGATCGAGGTTGGCGACCGCCGGCGCCGGATTGAGCAGGGTCTTGACGCCGTGCTTCTTGCCGAACGCGAGCGCGGCGTAGACGGTGTCGATCGGAATTTCCAGCTGCAGCAGGATCAGGCCGCAGGTCTTCAGATCCTCCGCCGCGCGCTCGATATCGGCGGGCGACAGGTCGGCGTTGGCGCCCTTGACGATCAGGATCGCGTTTTCGCCCGACGGCTCGACCATGATCGTCGCCACGCCGCTGGAGCGGCCCTTGACGCGCGAGATGTATTTGGAGTCGATGCCGAAGCCGGCAAAATTGCCGATCGTTTTGTCGGCGAACATATCGTCGCCGACCTTGGTGAGCAGCACCACCGAGGCGCCGAGCCTGGCGGCCGCCACCGCCTGATTGGCGCCTTTGCCGCCGTGACCCATCTCGAAACTGAGCGCCTCGAGGGTCTCGCCGCGCGCCGGCATGCGCGTCACATAGGTCACGAGGTCGATGTTGTTGCTGCCGATCACCGCGATCCGGGGCTTGTTTGGCGCGCTCATCGCGAAACGCCTTCGAGGCGGCCGGCGTCGCCGCGCAAGCCGCGGCGCGGATCGGTCGCCGCTCGAATGTCGCCGCTCCGCATCGCCGCCCTCCGCGCAAAATACTTGTCATAATCATAACATTGATGTTTTGATCTTTACAATTTGATCCGGCGAAGCACGCCGCCTCAGTTTGCATTTCGGCTTTCG
>JBEKSH010000193.1:0-5933 GCA_049517235.1 Roseiarcus sp.
CGTTGTCGTAATCCCCGCCCTGATATTGCGCGTAAGTCGTCATCAGCAATCCCTTTTTCGACCAGTCTGAATAAGGGTATTGCTTGCCAAGTTCGGTGAATTTCTTGGCCGCCCCATCGTCGTCGCCTTTTTTCAACCTGGCGAGACCCTGATCATAAATCGAGGACGGCGGCACCTCGGCCTCGATCTTCGTTTTGTATTTTTCGGGGCCGAAAGGGTTGATGTCATCGAACATCGAACAAGCGCCAAGCGGCGCCGTCACTGCGACGACAGCGACAAGCCTCGTGATGAACGATGTCGGACGAATCGCCGAGACAATCCGGCTGCTTTGGAATGCGACGAATGCCATGCGCAAGAACTCAACGATCTGGACGATGTGGAAATCCGGACGGCGCGAATCAAGCCGATTCACCTGATCCGACGTCACGATGCGTTCCTTTAGCCTAAACTTCATCCGCGCGCCACTGAACGCGGCCGGGGCCTCGACGACGCGGGCCAATCCAACCCACGACATCAGCAGCGTCGCGCAATAGAGACATCGATTGTGGCGCGAAAGAGCCGTAGCCCCTCAAAAATCGTCGGCGCCCGTCTTACGCCAAGACCCATCGTTCGGAATTCACGCGTTCGATCCCGCATTTCGATGGGCGTGATACGTGGGCGCCGATCAGCGAGCTTGTTCCATGCGTCACCTTCCTGGAGCCGCAATACGAGGCCGTCACGGTCTTTGCGCCGTAAAGGACCCGCTTGCGTTCGGGAGGCGCGAGATCGTCCAGAAACCCCTGACGACGTTGTCAGGGCCTAGCGTTCCTCGAAATGTCGAGACGCCGCTGAGTCCCACCGCGTTGGTGGCGACGTGGCGCCACTGAAACGAAATGTTGCGGCCCTCGGCCACGCCGGTTGCGGCGCCTGCGGCGTTTGGCCCTTTGCAAGAGCCCGTCAGTCGATCCCCGGTCTGCCGGAACGCGCATATCGGGCTGACGGTGGTGAGCAAATTGCCCGTGACGATGTGACCGCTGATGCTCCAGGCGCCCGAAAAATCAATGTCGTCGGCTCTCGCAGGGACTGAAACCGCGAGCGCGAGGCCGATCAGCGCGCTTGTGCAGCCAAGCCTTCCGATCACGGATTTGACGCTTACCCTTTCTGCGGATGTCATCGCGATCCAACTCAATTCCGCCATTCCCTTCGTCTTCTCACAATCGCCATGTCTGTGGCCAAGCATATGCGCGGCGAACTTTCATCTTTCGCTGTTGCGTATCGCACCGAAACGGCGGGGCGTCCCTCCGAGTCACGCGCTCAGGGTCTGGCCTTGATATTTCGCGTGGTTGTCTTTCGAGCCCTGCGCGGGCCGACCTAGGAGCGCGCGCCTTGGCCTTCAGTCGACCTCGGCGGCGTAGGTCGCCAGCGCCAGCGCGCCGGCTCCGGCGCGGGCGGGCGCAAACTCGCGGCGCGGCGCCGCCTCGATGAATTCAAAGGCGCTCTTGTCAGCGAAAAGCGCCTCGAGAGCCAGAAAATTCATCTTATGGCCCGGCATATACGTCCGATAGCGGCCGATGATCGGCGCTCCGGCCAAGGACAGATCGCCAACCGAATCCAGCGCTTTGTGACGAACAAATTCGTCGGCGTAGCGAAGGCCCTCCGGATTGAGCACGCGCCCACCGTCGAGCGCGACCGAATTGTCGAGCGACGATCCCAGCGCAAAACCCATTTTCCACAAGCGCTCGACGTCGCAGACGAAACCGAAGGTCCGCGCCCGCGCAATTTCGCTGCGGAAGCTCGCGGGGCCGACATCGAACGCCCGGCGCTGGCGGCCGATCGCCGCCGTTGCAAAATCAATCTCGACGTCGAGATGGAAGCCGCGATCAGCGGGGCGAAGCTCGGCAAAGCCGCGTCCGCGTTCGACGCGCACGGTTTTGAGAACCTTGAGATGCCGGCGCAGACGCGACTGCGCGATCGTGCCGACCTGATCGATCGCCGCGACGAAAGCCGCCGCGGAGCCATCCATGATCGGCGCCTCGGGCCCGTCCATCTCGATCATGACATTGTCGATGTTGAGCCCGGCGAGCGCGGCCAGAAGATGTTCGACGGTGGAAACGGATGCGCCTGTGGAATCGCTCAACACCGTGCATAATTCGGTCTGCGAAACATTCGACCATTTCGCCTCGATCAGGCGCTCGCGCCCGCCGGGCAGTCCCGTCCGCAGGAAAACAATTCCCGAATTGGCGTCGGCAGGGTGAAGAACGAGGCTGACCGGGGCGTTGGAATGGACTCCGAAACCGCCAATCGTCACTCGGTCGCGGATTGTCGTTTGTTGGCCCGACTTGGTCAAACGCGATTCCCCTCAACCGTCCCTATCCGCCAGGAGGAACGGACAGGCCCCAAAATTTCCCGGCGGACCGCCTGGCCAACCTCCGCGGGGCCGACGTCTGCTGCGTCGCTCCTGCGGGGCGGTGGAAATTCGCCGGGACGATACGTGCCCGCGCGGCAAACGCCAAATCACCTTTCTTAACCTTCTGTAACATTCAATCTTAGGAAGATTAGCTCAGGTATTTCAAATTGTTAATCAGTTTGACAGCGGCTGCGCCAGGGCTTGGGGCGCGGGCGCGACCGGCGCTGCGACCCAGGCGCCCGCCGCCGCGGCGCCGCGGCCGGCGGTCATTCGGGATTGATTCGTCAATTCGATTGCCGCCGCAGAAAAGCGGGGATTTCGAGTTGATCCTCTTCGAGAGCCGCCGGCCTTGCGCCCATCCGGCCGTGCGGATCGAGCGACCCCTGGGCCGAGCGTGGCGCGGCGACGCGCGGCTGCGGCCGGCCATATTCGGCGTGAAGCGCGGCTTGATTGGGCCGCTGGGGCGGCGGCGGCAGGCTCGGCGCGATCGGGCGAGGCGTCTGGGCCGGCGGGGGCTCGTCATGCCGGCTGATGCCGAAGGCGGCGAGCTTTTCCAGCAGCGAGCGCCGACGCGTCTCGACCTGAACAGCGGGTGTGGGCTGTTCGCCCCGCTGCACGCGCATCTGATGCTGAACGACCGGCGGCAGGTCTTCGATCTGCGGCATGCGGGCGGGGCGGACGACCGGTTGTTCAGGCGCCGGCGGAATGTAGTCCTGCGCCACAGGCTCCTCCATGCGCGGCGACGGCGGCTCGGCATAGACCGCCGTTCTTGGCGCGGCCGGGCGGATTTCGACTTCGTCGGCGGCGGACGGCGCGGCCCTGCTCGGCGCCGGAGCCGGTTGGGCCTCGGTCCTGGCCGCCTCGACGACGATCGCCGCGGGTTGACTGCGCGCGGTCGCTTGTGCGCGCAGGCGCTGCTGAGCCTCGATGATGCGGACCTGGCTCACCGTAGGCTCGTGAATCTCCCCCGTAGCCTGATCGATTCCGGTGGCGACCACCGATACGCGAACGACGCCGTCGAGGCTCTGATCGAATGTCGCGCCCAGAATGATGTTGGCTTCCTCGTCGACTTCCTGGCGGATGCGGCTCGCCGCCTCGTCGACTTCATAGAGGGTCAGATCGTTGCCGCCGGTGATCGAAATCAGCAGGCCGCGCGCCCCCTTCATCGACACCTCGTCGAGCAGCGGATTGGCGATCGCCGCTTCGGCCGCCTGAACGGCGCGCCGTTCGCCCGACGCCTCGCCGGTCCCCATCATCGCCTTGCCCATTTCACTCATGATCGAGCGCACATCGGCGAAATCGAGGTTGATGAGGCCTTCCTTGACCATCAGATCGGTAATGCAGGCGACCCCGGAATAGAGAACCTGGTCGGCCATCGCAAAGGCGTCGGCGAAGGTCGTCTTCTCGTTGGCGACGCGGAACAGGTTCTGATTGGGGATGATGATGAGCGTGTCGACCGACTTCTGCAGCTCGGCGATGCCCCCCTCGGCCAGGCGCATGCGGCGCCCGCCTTCGAACTGGAACGGCTTGGTCACGACGCCGACCGTCAGAATGCCCATTTCGCGGGCCACCCGCGCAACGACCGGCGCCGCGCCCGTTCCGGTGCCCCCGCCCATGCCGGCGGTGACGAACACCATATGGGCGCCGGTCAAATGATCCCGGATTTCCTCGATGGCTTCTTCGGCGGCCGCGCGACCGACCTCCGGTTTGGAGCCGGCGCCAAGGCCTTCGGTGACCTGAAGACCCATCTGGATGATGCGTTCGGCCTTGGACGAGGCGAGCGCCTGGGCATCGGTGTTGGCGGAGATAAAATCGACGCCGACAAGGCCTGAAACGATCATGTTGTTGACGGCGTTGCCGCCGGCGCCGCCGACGCCACACACCATGATTCGCGGCTTCAATTCCCGCAGTTCCGGGGCTTTCAAATTGATGGTCATCCTTGGCCTCTTGACGTTAGACGCCCGCCGGCGCCAGTTGAATCGCGACTATTGATTTGAAGACAATTCCCGGGGCGCGTCGCGGCGCTCGGCCCCCGTCGACTCAAAAGCTTTCCTTCAACCATCGACCGACCCGGGCCGCATAGCCGTCCGCGCCGCCGCCCGGCGCATAGCCCTGGCGGCGCGGTTCGAAATGTTCGATCCCCGCCACTTGCGGGTAGACCATCAGGCCGACCACCGCGGCGAAAGCCGGACTCTTGGCCGATTCGGGCAGACCCTCGACGCCAAGCGGACGCCCGATGCGAATCTGACTCGAGACGATCGTGCGCGCCAGTTCCGGAAGACCCGTCATCTGGCAGGCGCCGCCGGCCAGGACGAGCCGTCGTCCGGCATGGACGGTGAGCCCGGCGCCCTTGAGCCGATCGCGCACGAGTTCGAGAATTTCCTCGACGCGCGGGCGAATGATGCGCACGAGTTCGGACTTGGGCAGATAGCTCGGGTGATCCATGTCGTCGCCGACGCGGTGAACGGCGATCGTGTCGCGCTCGTCGGACGGCGCGGCGATGCAGGCGCCGTACAGCGTCTTGAGGCGCTCCGCGTCGGCGACGCTGATCGTCAGGCCGCGCGCGATATCCATGGTGATGTGGTTGCCGCCGACCGCCACGGCGTCGACATGCGCCAGGCGCCCGCCGGCGAACACTCCGACCGACGTCGAGCCGCCGCCGAAGTCGACCAGGGCGGCGCCGAGTTCCGCCTCGTCGTCGACCAGCGTCGACAGGCCCGACGCATAAGGCGTGGCCACGACCGCCTCGACGCGCAAATGACAGCGCTCGATCGCCAGCATCAGATTGCGCGCCGCCGCGCCATCGCAGGAGGCGACGTGCAGTTCCGCGCCGAGCTCGTCGCCGACCATGCCTCTGGGATCGCGCACGCCGGCCGTCGCATCGAGCCAGAAGCCGGTCGGCAGGGCGTGCAGCACGGTGCGCCCGGCGCGCGCGCTCGCCGCGGAAGCCGCCTCCAGCACGCGGTGAATGTCATAGGCGCTGACCGCCTTGCCGCCGATCGCGACTTTGGCGGTGTAGAGCTGCGAGGAAAGCCGTCCGCCCGTCATATTGACGATGACGCTGTCGACCTCGACGCCCGCCATCCGCTCGGCCGCGTCAATGGCCAGGCGTATGGCGTTTTCGGCGGAGTCGAGATCGACGATCGCGCCCGCCTTCACGCCGCGCGAGCGCTGATGGCCAATGCCCAGCACCTTGCAGCGATGGGTGCGGCCGCGCAGCAGATCGGAGGGCTCCATCGGCGACAGACGCGCGATGAGGCAGACGATTTTCGAGGCGCCGACGTCGAGAACCGACAGCACGGCGCTTCGGCGCGGCGGGATCTGTCGGAGGCGCGGCGTGAGCGGTTTGAAGTTCATGTCGCGCCGGCCTTCTTCGGATGGGCCGCGGCGCGGGCGGCGGCCGCCTCTTCCGTAAGCCTTGCGAACATGCGTCCTTCGAGCCGCAGATCGAGCGAAAGCACGTCGCGATCCAGCACGCGCGATTCGCGCTGCAGTCGAACGAGCGTCGCCACCGCCGCCTGCGGATTGACCTCCGGCAGCATCACTT
>JBEKSH010000194.1:0-5919 GCA_049517235.1 Roseiarcus sp.
ATGCTCGCGCCTTGTTCGACGGCGCCCGCCAGGGGGGCGCCGACGCCGGCTAGCCTGCAAGCCATTGATATCGCTCGACTCGCGGATCGAGATCCAATAGGATTCACCATGCTGAAAGAGTCTTTGCGCCGGATCCCCGGTCTGTTTGCGCCGCGCTACGGCGGCCGGCGATAAAGGGAGAGATTGCCCGGATCGCCTTGCTTCCGCGGCGCTCTCGTCCGGCTTGGATCCCACGCGCGCTAACCATCAGTCGCTTCGGCGGTTGCGCCCCACGCTTTTCATACTTAAGAATGTGTTAAAGATTTCGGACGGGGGCCATCCGTCTTGCGCAGATTTTGTTAAGCATTCGGGGTGCTGCATGACTGGCCGCCGCGTTCAAGGCTCGTCGGTTGCGGACGGGATCGCCCGGCTTTCATTCGGCGGGCGGGCCGCAAGATTGCAACGGCGGAAGCGTCGGACGTTGGCGGCGTTCTTGACCGGCTGCGGTTTTCTTGTCCTGGGCTTTTGTTCGCTGCGGGCCGGCGTCGCAGCGGGACTGGTCGACAGCTTCAATGACCGGTTCTCTCTCGTCACGAGCCGCGTCGACCACAGCGGCGCGCAGCCTGACGGCGCCTATCTGGCGACGCCGAACATCGTCTGGAGTCCGTTGGACCCAGGATCAGGAAACAGGCGGGACGCAGCCGCCGCGACCGCCAGGAGGATTGAGCGCGCCTCGTCGCTGCCGCGCCGTTCCGTGTGCGTGCGCCTGTGCGACGGCTATTATTTCCCGATCGGCCCGCTGTCGCGCGACGGCGATTTGAGCGATCACGAGGCGGCATGCTCCGGCCTCTGTCCGGATGCGCCGACGCAATTGTTCATCGAGCCGAGCGGGTCGGACAGGATCGAGGATGCGGTCGCCGAAGATGGCGCGCGCTACGTCGCGTTGCCGGCGGCCTTCCGCAATCGCACAACCCTCGACAAGACCTGCGCCTGCCATCGCCGCCCCGGCCAGGCCTTCCCTCTGCTCTACGATTTCACGCTGCGCAAGGGCGATTCGATTATGACGCCTTCCGGCATCGTGGTCTTTCGCGGGGCCGGACATTCGCCCCATGCCCAGGACGATTTCGCAACGCTGGCGGACGCCGCGATGCCCCGGGACAGGCGGGCGGTTCTCGCGGCTATCGAACGCGCGGCCCTTCCGAACGTCCGTCAATCGATCGAGGCCCCCTCGTCGACGCGAATTGCCGAGATCGCATGGGCGGCGCGGGTGTGGAGCCGAGCGACGCGGGCGACGCTCGGCGAGTCGATCCGCTTTATCGAGCCGGCGATCTCGGCGAGCAATTGAGCGCGCGCCTGCGTCGGCGTTAAGACCGGCGCTGCGCGACGCGTTGGCGGTCGACGGGCGCTCCCAAACATTCCTGAACGAGGCGGTCGAATATCGCCGCGAACAAACGTGGCCAACGGCGATGCGATAGTCCAAGGATGGCGCAATCGGAACAAAACACGCTATAGGCGTGGCTGCGGCGCGGCGAAGATCTCGCCCTCCCCTGGTTCGCCAAGGACGAATGAATGGCCCCACGAGTGAAATGGGCGGCGGTTTTGTTGTTCGCTCTCCTCGCGCTGACGGCCGGCTTTTATCGCTGGCCGATTTCTTCCGCGTTCGTCGCCGAGGAAACGGGCGCCCGGCTTTCGCAATCCCTGGGACTTGAACTGCGACGGCCCGCGCGCGCGCAATTCAACCTGCTCCCGGTTCCGACGCTGCATATGGTCGACGTGGAGCTGCGCGGACGAGACAATACGACCATTCTGACGACGCCCGCCGCGAGCGCGCGGCTCGCCCTGCTCCCCCTCTTGTCCGGCCATTTCGAACTCGCCGGCGCGACGTTGCTCCGGCCCACGATCCTTCTCGACCTCGACTCGCGTCCCTTCGCGTCAGGCAGCGCGATTTCGACGACGATCGCCACGAAGAGCGCCGACCAGGATTCGACGCCGCTCGGCGCGCTCGAAATCCACGGCGGCCTGTTGCGCATCGTCAGCGCCGCCAACAGGTTCGACACCCTCGTCGAAGATGTCGAAGGAACGCTCAACTGGCCAAGGCTTGAGGATCCGCTCAGTGTCAATCTGCGCGCGCGATGGCGCGACGAGCCGCTCGCCGTTGAAGCGAGGCTTGGCGAGCCGGCCGACCTGCTGAAGGGCAAGCGTTCGAATGGTCTGTTGTCCGTTTCCTCGAGCATCGCGCAAGTCAGGCTGGATGGCGATTTTCTGGGCGGCGCGCAAACCTGGTTCGCGGGAGCCGTGTCGGCGGATGTCGCCTCCGTCGCGGCGATCAAGCGCATCCTCGGCCTGCCGAACCCCTCGGCGCTCGCGGATGGGCGTATCGCGCTCGCCGCCAAAGCGGCGGCGGGGTGGCAGATGCTCACACTGAGCGAGCTGCGCCTAAGCCTTCTGGAACAAGATTTCGAGGGCGCACTGGCGGTCACCAGAGCTTCTGATCGTCTGTTGGTCTCTGGCTCGCTGGCCACCAACGAACTCAAGCTGGAGCCGATCTTGGCGAGCGCCCCGTCCGTCATCGATGCAAAAGGCGACTGGAACGGCGCGCCTTTCGATTTCAGGCCGCTTACGGCTTTCGATCTTGATCTGCGCGTTTCGGCCGGCCGGATCAAATGGCGCGGCCATCCCCTGGCCGACGCCGCGATCGAGCTGATGAACAAGGACGGACGTTTGACGGCGACGCTCGTCGAGGCGAGCGCTTATAGCGGCCTTCTCAAGGCGGAGCTTTCTTTCGCGCCGGCGCCGTCCGGCGTCGCGGCGCATGCGTCCGGCAGCCTCGCCAACGCCGACATCGGCGCGCTCTGCGCGGATTTCGGCTGGGAGGCCTATTCGGGCCAGGGCGGCGGCCAGTTCGCGTTCGACACGGTCGGCGACAGTCCCGCCGCTTTGGCCCGGGCGCTGCAAGGCAAGGCGACAATCCTGTTGGCCCCCGGCGTCGTCGATGGGTTGAGTTTCGAGGAGGCCTTACGGCGCAGCGAGCGCCGATCGATCGACGTCTTCAACGACATGCGCATGGGGCGCACGGTGTTCAGCCAGGCCACCGCGAGTGTGACGATCGAAAAAGGCGGCGGGGGAATCGTGAACGCCTCGCTGATCGGACCCGGAGTCAGCGTCTCCTTCGCCGGATCGATGGATATCTTCGGCCGGCAATTGTCGGCGCGCGCTACGGCGACCCAAACCGACAAGAACGGCGTCCCGACGCCGAAAGGCCCGCGTCTCGACTTCGATATGAGAGGGCCGTGGTCGGCGCTGACCATCAAACCTTCCGCGGGAGGCGGCTGAGCGAGGCGAGCTGTCGACAACAACATTGCCAGCGGCGGTTGGCAGAAATATTGCTGCACCCTGCAAGATCGCGGAGCCCGTCATGAAAGCCCCACGCAAGTTTTTCGAGCCGCTCGCCATTGGCGCGCCCTCCCCCTACCGCGAATTGCCGATGCGGCTCGAGCGGATGATCCATTTCGTGCCGCCCCACAATGAAAAGCTGCGCGCCAAGGCCGACGAATTGGCGACCCAGGTCGACGTGATCCTCGGCAATCTCGAAGACGCGATTCCGATCGAGGCGAAGGTCGCGGCGCGCGAAGGCCTCATCGCGATGGCGCGCGCGGCGAATCTTGGGTCGACCGGTCTTTGGGCGCGGGTCAACGCGCTGAACTCGCCGTGGTTTCTCGACGACATGACGCGATTGGTGGGCGAAATCGGCGACAAGCTTGACGTCGTCATGCTGCCGAAAGTCGAGGGGCCGTGGGACATTCATTTCATCGACCAATATCTGGCCCAGCTGGAGGCGCGCCATGCGGTCAAGAGGCCGATTCTGGTCCACGCCATTCTGGAAACCGCGCAGGGCGTCAACAATGTGGCGGAGATCGCCAGCGCGTCGCCGCGCCTGCACGGAATGAGCCTGGGGCCCGCCGACCTTGCCGCTTCGCGCGCGATGAAGACGACACGCGTGGGCGGCGGCCATCCGGACTATCGCGTGCTGGCCGATTCCGGTCCCCCCGGGGAGCCTCGGCCCGCCGCCCAGCAGGATCCTTGGCACTATACGATCGCCCGGATGGTCGACGCCTGCGCGGCCAACGGCATCAAGCCATTTTATGGCCCTTTCGGCGATTTCGCCGACGCGGCCGGCTGCGAGGCGCAATTTCGCAATGCGTATTTGCTCGGCTGCGCGGGCGCCTGGACGCTGCATCCCAGCCAGATCGCGATCGCCAAGCGGGTCTTTTCGCCCGATCCGGGCGAGGTCGCCTTCGCCAGGAAAATCCTCGCCGCGATGCCCGACGGTTCCGGCGCCGTGATGATCGACGGCAAGATGCAGGACGACGCGACCTGGAAGCAAGCCAAGGTGATCGTCGATCTGGCGCGCCAGGTCGCCGCCAAGGACCGCGAATTCGCCGCGCTCTACAACTTTTGAACAAGGCTTCGCAAAAACCGGGCGCCGGCCGACCGCTGTCGCACAGGAATTGACTCGTAAACGACCCGAGAGTAACCAGCGACAGTATAGAGGGCTGACAACTTCAATGATCGCGCGCGTTGCTAAATTCGGCATTGGCCAAGTGGTCAAACACCGCATTTACCCGTTTCGAGGCGTCATTTTCGACGTCGACCCGGTGTTCGCCAACACCGAAGAATGGTGGCGGCAGATTCCGGCCGAAGTGCGCCCCGCCAAGGACCAGCCGTTCTATCATCTGTTCGCGGAAAACGCCGAAACCCAGTATGTCGCCTATGTCTCCGAGCAGAACCTACTGCCCGACGACTCCGGCGAGCCGGTGCGCAGCAATCCGCAAATCGACGAAATGTTCGTGCGCGGCGGCGACGGCGCCTATCGGATGCGCATGACGCACCGCGCGAGCTAGATCGGTTTCAATCCCGCGTCATCGCGAATGTCGATCGTCTTCCGTCTGCCTGCGCGGCGGGCGTATTGTACCGTCGCGGGGACAAGGATCGGTCAGCTGATTACTTCGGCGGTTGCGCCGCCGCGGGAGCCTGGGGCGCGGGCTGGGCGCTCTGCTTTTCGAGTTGCTCGCGCTGCAGGCGGGCCTTCTCCTCAAGCTGCTTCTGCAATTCCTGATTCCGCTCCTCGACGACCTTCGGATCGACCGGCGGACCGTCGAAGGCGGCGGCGAAATCCTTCATCGGCAGGGTGAAGTTGACCTCGACATTGCCTTGATTGCGCACCTGGACGGTCGCCGTCTGCGCCTTCTTCAGGGTGGCGATCGTCGCGCCGTTGAGCGTGGTTTCGGCGAAGCAGCCGTTCGGGAAACAGATCGCAAATTGCCCGGCGATCGGCTCGCCCTTGTCGATGAACAAACGGAAGCCCGGCTTGAGCATCAGCGCGACCGGAAGCAGGAAGCGCGCGATGCGGTTCTCTTCGCCTTGCATCTGGTAAATCGCGACGGCGAGCGTCGGCGGCTGGTCGGGAGCCTGCCCGAAGTCGCGCGTCGTGTAGCAGACCTGCTTATTGTTGCCTTGATCCGCGCCGCAAATCTTGGTCCACGGCGATTGCATCGGCAGTAGATCGAGCTTGACCGGCCCCGTCGCGGGGGCGGCCCCGCCCGCGACCGGCGCCGCCGGAGCGGGCGCGGCAGGGGCCGGGGCCGGCTTCGGCGCGCCCTGGGCCAGAGCGGCGCCGCTCGCCACCGCTAGCCCGCAAGCCAGCGTTACGGCGCCGAAGCGCCCAAGAAGAGACGTCATAAGTCACAGTCCTTTCAATCCAGCCGTCCGCAACGAGACCGTCGTCGCGCTCAACGGCGCGGCGCGCCGAACACGCCCAAACGTCGAGCAATCCTCAACCGCTGCATGTCGCGACAATGCGGCCATAGCGGGGCGCGCGCGTTGCATAGCGATGTTGGCGATGTCTTTCCACATCGGCCGCCTCAATCCAACAACAATTTC